>DATBAA010000317.1:0-12159 GCA_036271755.1 Myxococcales bacterium
CATCGCCATGCAGCAGGCCATCAACTCGGAGATCATGATGGTGCTCGACGTCTGCGTCGACTCGCGCACCGACGAGGCCGGCACGCGCGCGGCCATGGAGCGCACCCACCGCTGGGCTGCGCGCAGCCTCGCGGCCAAAGAGAAGGCAGAGACCGGCCAGGCGCTCTTTGGAATCGTCCAGGGCGGCGTGCACCGGCACCTGCGCGACGAGAGCGCCGCGTTCCTCACGCAGCACCCGTTCGACGGCTTCGCCATCGGCGGGCTCGCGGTCGGCGAATCCAAAGAGGATCGCGAAGGCATGACCGAGCACACCACCGCGCTTCTACCCGCGCACAAGCCGCGCTACCTCATGGGCGTGGGCAAACCCATGGATTTGATCGAGGCGGTTCGCCGGGGCGTCGATATGTTCGACTGCATCATCCCCACCAAGATGGCGCAGCAGGGTTGGGCCTATACGTTCCAGGGGCTCAAGCGGGTCAGCCGGACGGCGTTTCAACTGGACGACGCTCCGCTCGATCCGGAGTGCGACTGCGCGGTGTGCCAGCGATATAGCCTCGGGTATCTGCATCACCTGGCGCGCGGAAAGCACCACGTCGGCAGCCGCCTGCTCTCCCTTCACAACCTCCGGCACTACCAGCTGCTCACCAGCCGCATGCGCAGCGCCATCATCGGCGGAACGTTTGCTTCCTTGGTTGGCGAGCTGAAGGAGACGCTGCGCGCGGCCTGACGTGACCTCCGGGTCAGGGACGCGACGGCGCGACGGCCGGGCTGACCTTCTCGCCCTCGGTGATCTCTTCGTTGGTCGGTTTGTGCGTGCCGGCCTTGCGGTTCGGGTAGTCGACGCTGGCCGGAGATTCCGACTCGCCGGCCTTGACCTGCTCGGCCGACGGATTGGGCGCGCCCTTCTCGCCGGGCTTGTAGAGGACGCTGTGCGGGCTGCCGCTCTCCGCCTTCTCGAATTGGGCCCTGTTGGTCTGCTTCTTCACCTTCTTCGGCTTGGCCGGCGGCGTCTGCGCGTCGGTGGTCGCGGGAGAAGTGGCTTCGGCGCGCGCGGGCAAGGCTCCGGCAAGCGAGAGCGCGAGGACGGCGATAGAAAGGCGGATGAGCTTCATTTTGGTACTCCTTGGTTTGATGTGCAGCCATCAAAGCGAATGCCGTGCCAGTCACTCCGCGAGGGCGCTGTGGACGAGTTGGATGCACGCCGAGCCTTCGCCCACCGCCGAGGCGACGCGCTTCATGCTCGCCGCGCGAACGTCGCCCACGGCGAACACGCCCGGCACGCTGGTCTCGAGCAAGTGCGGCGTGCGCTGCAGCGGCCAGGCGGCGAGATCGTCGGCCGACAGATTCGCGCCGGTCTTGACGAAGCCTCGCTCGTCGAGCGCCACGCTGCCGCGCAGCCAGCCCGTGTTCGGATCTCCGCCCGTCATGATGAAGGCGTGGCGCACCGAGAGCGTCCGCGTCTCTCCGGTCTGGCCATCGCGGATTTGCACCCGCTCGAGATGATCGTCGCCTTCTGCCGCGAAGATCTCTTGATGGCTGTGCAGCGCGATGTTCGGGCTCTCTTCGATGCGTGCCACCAGATAGCGCGACATGGTGCTGGCCAGCCCTGCTCCGCGGACCAGGATGTCCACCTGGCGCACCCGGGGCGCGAGAAAGACGGCCGCCTGGCCCGCCGAGTTGCTGCCCCCGACGACCAGGACCTTCTCGTCCCGGCAGAGCTGCGCCTCCATGGGCGTGGCCGCGTAGTAGATGCCCACTCCCTCGAACTTCTCCATTCCGGCCGACTCGGGCCTTCGATAGCGCACGCCTGTGGCGACGACGACGGCGCGCGCGCGGATCAGCGAGCCGTCGGAGAGCTCCACCGCGTAAGGCCGCCGCTCGCAGCGCAGCCGGACCGCGGAGCGCGGAATGGCCAGCTCGGCCCCGAACTTCTGCGCCTGGACGTAGGCGCGGTTGGCGAACTCCTGCCCCGAGATGCCGGTGGGAAAGCCCAGGTAGTTCTCGATTCGCGTGCTGCTCCCGGCCTGGCCTCCGGGCGCGTTGCCCTCCAACGCCAGCGTATCGAGTCCTTCGGAGGCTCCGTAGACGGCGGCGGCGAGCCCGGCCGGCCCCGCGCCCACGATCACCACGTCGCGCACCGCGCCCGGCTCGAGCGTGCGGGCCCAGCCGAGGCGTTCGGCCACCTCCTCGTTGCTGGGATTCTTCAAGACGCGCTCGCCGCGGCAGATGACGATGGGGACATCGCCGGCGCTCAGCCCCAACCGCTCGAGCAGCGCCTGCACGTCGGGATCGCGGTCGAGATCGAGGTACGCGCACGGCTGGTTGTTGCGGCTCATGAACTCGCGCAGGCGAAGCGTGCCGGCAGAGTGCTGCGAGCCGATCAACACCGCGTCGCCCTGCCCGGCCGCGGTCAGGAGCGATCGCCGCAGGATGTACGCGTTGAGGATGACGTCGCCCAGGTCGGTGTCGGTGGAGACGATCTTGCGCAGCGCATCGGGCGAGACGGCCAGCACCTCGGCGGCGGTCGCGGCGCGGTTCTCCGCCAGATGTCTGCGGCCCCAGAGCAGGCTGAGCTCGCCGGTGAACTGACCCGCGTGCAAGGTCACGATGAGCCGCTCTCCGGCGCCAGATCGGTGGACCGTCACCACCGTGCCCGCGAGCACGACGAAGACTTCGCGCGCCATCGCGCCCTGTTCGACCAGGACTTCTCCCGCGGCGGCGTCACGGCGGCGGCCCACCTTCGCCAGCCGTTCGAGCTGCTCTGGCGTGAGGCGCGGAAACATCTCCTCGGCGCGGCCGTCGCTCATTGCCGCCTCAGGGCGCTGCCCGGACCAGCGGCGTATCCACCACGTGCTCGCTGACGAACCAGACCTGCGCCTCGTTGGTGCGCACCACCTCGCTGATCAAGAGGTCGTTGGTGCCGTCGTCGCCCAGCTCCACCACCTTGCGCGCCAGCGCCCGCGCCGAGATGAGGATGTGCTCGTGCGCCTCGAGCATGCGGGAGATCTGCACCGGCACCTCCTCGCGTCCCCGCGCGGGCCGCTCGAGCTTGGTCAGCTGCGCCACGTCTTGCGCCATGGCGATGCAGATTCCGCCCAGCGTCTGGATGCGCTCGGCGATGGCGTCGACCAGCTCCGTCTGCTCGCCGGCGTGCTTGTCGTAGAGCAGATGCAGCGAATAGAAGGTGGGCCCCGAGAGCTGCCAGTGGTGCTTCTTGTACATGTCGCGCAGCGTGATCGAATCGGCCAGCAGCTCGTTGAGGCCGTTCACCGACGCGGTCCGCGCCTGATCGCCCAGGCCGAGCGGATATCTCGTCAGGGTGCCAAACGCCTGCGTCTCCTTGCTGCGCTGGTTGAGCACGGGCTGCGCTTCCGGCCTGGTCTTCGCGATCATTGTGAGCTCCTTTTGCAATCCGTGGACAGCACGCTTCGTGCCAGACAAAGGCCCTCGGTGAACAACGCGTTGTTCGCGGCTGTAGATCGAAATCCGACGGTTTCTGATCAAAACCAAAGCAGCCGCGGAGGTGGTCAACAGCTGAGCGCGCTGGCCAGCTTGTTGCTAAGGCAGACGGGATGACCACTACCTTCGCTGCCCTCTTTGCGATCGCTTTCGCCGCGGTGCTCCCTGCCCAGGCCGCGCCAGAACCCTGGGGCGCCATCAAGCAGATCGACGCGGGCCTCTTGAACGTCGGTTACGCCGAAGTCGGCCCGGCCAGCGGTCCTCCGGTGATTCTCCTGCACGGCTGGCCTTATGACATCCACAGCTATGAGAAGGTCGCGCCGCTGCTGGCAGCCAAAGGCTACCGGGTGATCGTGCCTTACCTGCGCGGCTTTGGCACCACGCGCTTTCTCTCCAACGACACCTTCCGCAACGCGCAGCAGGCCGCGGTCGCCCAGGACATCATCGCCCTGATGGATGCGCTCAAGATCGACAAGGCGGTCATCGGCGGGTTCGATTGGGGCGCGAGGACCGTCGACATTTTGGCGGCCCTCTGGCCCGAGCGCTGCAAGGCCATCGTCTCGGTGAGCGGCTATTTGATCACCAACCTGGACTTCAATAAAAAGCCGCTGCCGCCGGCGGCTGAATATAGCTGGTGGTACCAATACTATTTCGCCACCGAGCGAGGCCTCACCGGCTACACGCAGAACAAGCACGACTTCGACAAGCTCATCTGGAAGATCATGTCGCCCAAATGGAAGTTCGACGACGCCACGTTCGACCGCACCGCGGCGTCGTTCGAGAACCCGGATCACGTCGACATCGTCATCCACAACTATCGCTGGCGGCAGGGCCTGGCCAAAGGCGAGGCGCAATACGAGGAGCTCGAGCAGAAGCTCTTCAAAGGCCCGGTCATCACCGTCCCCGCCATCACCATCTCCAGCGACTTCGACGGTCCGGCCAAAGACGGCAAAGGCTACGCGGCAAAGTTCTCGGGCAAGTATTCGCACCGCATCTTGAACGGCATCGGCCACAACGTGCCCCAGGAAGCTCCCGAGGCGTTTGCCAAGGCCATCATGGATGCGGACGGGTACTCGAAGCTGGCAGCGACACCGTGAAGGTCAAGCCGGGCCCGTCGTTGCCGGCGGCCCAGATGCGTCCGCCGTGGGCCTCGACGATGGAGCGGCTGATGGAGAGCCCCACGCCCATGCCCTCTCGCTTGGTCGTGTAGAAGGCGTCGAAGAGCTGGCGAAGCTGCTCGGGGTTCGCGCCCGTGCCGCCGTCTCGCACGGACAAGAGGACGCGGCCGTCGGCGTCGAGGACGGTCGAGATCGACAGCTCGCGGAGCCGGCCGTCGACGGTCCGCATCGACTCGACCGCGTTGAGGACCAGGTTGATGAGCACCTGCTGCAGCTGGACGCGATCGCCGACGATGGCCGGAAGGTTGCCGGCCAGATCGGTCTGCAGCACCACCCGCGCGCTCTCCAGCTCGCTCGAGGTCAGCGTCAGCACTTCGCGCGCGGCCTCGTTGAGGTCGAACGGCTCGCTGGTCTGAGGCCTCTTGGCAAAGAGCGCGCGCAGGCGTTTGATCACCTCGGAGGCCCGGTTGGCGTCGCGGATGGTGCGCTGGGCCGTGGCCTGCGCGCTCTCGATGTTGGGCGGGTTCGCCGCCAGCAGGCGCAGGCAGGTGCTGGCGTTGGCGAGGATGCCGGCCAGCGGCTGGTTGACCTCGTGGGCAATGGAGGCCGTGAGCTGGCCCATGGTGGCGAAGCGGTTGGCGCGCGCCAGCTCCGCCTCGGTCCGCTTTCGCTCGGTCAGGTCGACGACGAAGGCGACGATCTGGCGCCGCGGCTCGCCCACGGTCGCCCCGCCCAGGAAGACGGGCACGCGGCTGTTGTCCTTCCGCAGCAAGGACTTCTCGTAAGGCTTGCAGGTGCCGGTGGAGGCCATCTCCGCCCGCGCCCGTGCGTCCGCGCCGGCCCATTCGGGAGCTGACAAGGCCGTCCAGTGCAAGCGGCCCGAAGTGACATCGTCGCGGCCATATCCGACGATGTGGAGCATTGCCTCATTGGCCTCCACGATGAGGCCGTCGAGATTGCAGATGCAGATGCCGATGATGTTGGAGTCGACGAGACGGCGGACCTTGCTCTCCCGCTCTTGCAGATCGCCGTACAGCCGGGTGTTCTCCAGCGAGATGGCCGCTTGCGACGCCAGCAGCTCCAGCACCGCGATTCGGGCCGGCGTGAAGGCGTGCGAGGTCAACGCGTTCTCGAGCAGGAGAATGCCGGTCAGCTCTCCTTGCTTGAGCAGCGGCAGGCACAGCATCGACTTCGAACGCCGGTCGCGCAGATAGCCGTCGCCCACGAACAGGCCAGGCTTTGCGGCGTCATCGAGAATGACGCTCTCGCGCGTGCGGATGACATAGCGGACGAGCGATTCGGGACAGGCGTCCGCGGTCATGGGCGCTTGCTGCAAGGTGACTTCGATACGGGCTCCGGCCGCGCGCGCCTCGGCCCGGATCAGGTATTCGTTCCCCGACGGCAGGATCAACAGGCCGCGATCGGCGCCCGCGTTCTCGAGCGCGATCTTCATCAGCCGCTCGATCAGCCTCGCGGGCACGATCTCGCTGGAGAGCGCCTGCGACGCCTTCACCACGGCGGCTGCGTCGAGCTGCTGATCGGGCGAGGTCACCCCGCTCCGCGGATCGGCGACGGCCAGCTGCGGATGGCTCTCTTCCAGCTGCCGCACCTTGCCGGCGGCGCCCCAACGCGCGTAGCCATTGCGAGCCCTGGAGAGGTACATCGCGGCAATGTCCTCCAGGCCGCGCGCTGCATAGAAGCGCGCAGCCACCTCGCAGGCGAGCGCCTCGTTGTGAACGAAGCCGTTCGCGCGGGCAGAGCGGATGGCCAGCTGATACAGGCGCCCGGCCTCGAGCTCGCGGCCCTCCACGCGAGCAAGCTCGGCCCCGGACAGCGCGGCGCGGTTCTCGAAGTTCTCCGGGCAATGTCCGGCCCAGATCTCGAGCTGCCGATGATGCGCGATCAAACCTTCGAAGTGATGCTGCTTCTCCGCCGCCGGCGCTGCAGTCCAAGCGGCCGCGTGGGCCAGGGCGCCATAGAAGCGAAAGTCGCCCGTCTCGACTTGCGAGGACGCCGGCCAGAGCAACGAATGGGCGCGCCGCGAAGCCTCGACCGCGGCCGCGTACTCTCCGGCAAAGAACCGGCCCTGCAGCTTTCTCGTCCAATAGAAGAACTCGGCCAGCGCCAGACCTGGATGCGCGGCCAGATGACGTTCGATCTCTGTCTCGTCATAGTCCGCGTCGTCGAAGCTGCCGAAGCTTTGCGTCGAGCCGCGGAGCATCCGGACCAGGCCCAGCTGCGCTCCGCAATTGGCCGACACCAGCGCGAAGCCCTGCTGGTTGGCGAACGCCAGGCCCGCCTCCGCCTCTTTTTGCACCACCTCGAGCGGATCGCCCACCATCAGATAATTGGTGATCAAGACATGCCAGCTATAGGCGGAGAAAGTGAGATCTCCCTCCCGATAAGCCACCTCGGACGCGCGGCGCACGAGCTCGCGCGCGTTCGCCGCGTGTCTTCCCCAGGGCATGAGCGTACTAAAGGTTATATAAGTCCTCGCCCGATAGCGGCCGAATCCGTGGTTCTCGACGAGCTCGTAGCCGAGCTCACCAAAGCGGAAGCCGTCTTTGTAATTGTCGAAGCGCGGCCCGGCGAACATGGCGAACCAGACGTAGCCGAAACAGGAGCCGTCGCCGTTGCCGTGCTCCAGGCTGAGGTTGACCATGCGGCAAACGGCCAGCGACGAGAGGTTCTCGTCGTAGAACATGGCCGGATGGACGATCTCGGTGAAGACGTCCAGCATGTCGATGACGTCGGGATCCGTCAGCAGCGGCAGTTGCACCAGGTCTTCGATCTGCCGCTCTCCGAGCAAAGACCAGATGCGATCATATTCGCCCATCACCTCTTCACGGGTCGGATGCTTCGACCAATTGGTTCCGTTCCGGCGGAGATAGTCGAGGAACAAATCGATGGCCAGGTCGGTGCGATCCGAGGCGGTATAGAGAGTGAGTTGCAAGCGCGTGACGACTGCGAAGTCATGGCCGGGCCTCGCGTGCTTCGACAACATCGTCAGGCGTGCTTCGGCGGCGGCCATCTCCGCGGCGAGCAGCTGGCACTCGGCCAGCAGCGCTTCGATGGCGAAGATGAGCGCGTAGTTGGCCAGCCAGGTCTGCTCCGTCAGCAACGACCGGCCGGCCTCGAGGTAGTTCAGCGCCGAGACGAACGCCGCGGAGGCCTTTGCTTGTCTTGCCGCCGCAAGATTGAGCGCCGCTACCTGTTCGCGCTCGCTGGTGGAGGTGATCAAATGAAGGCCGCGATTCATTTGATTGGCGACCTCAAAGAGACGCCCGGCGAGCTCTTCCGCCGTCATGCTCGCGAGCAGCACCCGGCCGAGGCGCAAGTGAACGCCGGCGCTCTGCTCGCCGGGAATGAGTGAGTACGCCGCTTGGTGGATGCGGTCGTGGAGAAACCTGTAGCCGCGCTCCTGCTGGACGACGAGCCCGGCATGCACGGCCTCGCTGAAGGCGGCGTGCATGGTCTCGCCGAGGGCCAGGCTCAAGATGAACGTCTCGGCGGTGTTGCCCAGACAAGCCAGCTGCTTCAAGGCCTCCTGCGTGAGGCTGGACAAGCGCCGCAGCTTCGCGGTCATGAGATCGACCACGTTGCCGGTGTAGCTCTTGGCGCGGATGCGTTCGATGTCCCATTGCCAGCCGCGCACGGCCGGATCGAACGCGAGCAGCTGCTCCTCGGCCAGCTCGGTGACGAACTGGATGGCGAAGAACGGATTGCCGCCGGTCCGCTGGTGGACGAGCCGTGTCAGGGGCCGCGCGCGCGCGACGTCACAATGGAGAGCACCGGCGATGAGCCGGCCGGCGTCGTCGAGCCCCAGTGGAGCCAGCACCAGCTCACTCACCCTGGCATCGGTTCTCTTGATTGCACCCAGCGTTCGCGAGAGCAGATGTTCGGGGCCGACCTCGTCGTTCCGATAAGCGCCGACGAGCAGGAGGTGCCGGACCTCTGGGTGCGCGATCAAGTGCTCGAGGAGGTCGAGCGTGGCCGCGTCCAGCCACTGCAGATCGTCGAGGAACAGCGCCAGCGGATGCTCCGGCCTCGCGAACGCGCCCAGGAAGCGGCGGAACACCACCTTGAACCGGTTCTGCGCTTCCTGGGGCGGCAGGTCGGGAACGGCCGGCTGTTTGCCGATGATGAGCTCGACCTCGGGCACCAGGTTGACGATCAGCTGCCCATGCGCGCCGGCCGCTTCCACCAAGGCGCGCCGCCACGGCTCGAGCTCGGCTTCGCTCTTGACGAGCAGCTGACGGACCAGCGTCCGGAAGGCCTGCGCCAGCGTCGCGTACGGGATATCGCGCTTGTATTGATCGAACTTGCCCGCCGCGAAGAGCCCGCGCGGCGGGACGAGCACCTTGTGCAGCTCGTTCACCACGGAGGATTTGCCGACGCCGGAATAGCCCGAAATCAAGACGAGCTCGGGCGTTCCCTGGGCCACGACCCGATCGAAGGACGCGAGCAGCGAGTTGATCTCGCGCTCGCGCCCGTAGAGCTGCTCGGGGATGCGCAGCTGGTCCGAGATGTCGTGCGCGCCGAGCGCGAATGGTTCGACGACGCCGTGCTGCTGCCATTCCAGCTGGCATCGGCGCAGGTCGGCCTCGAGACCCCCGGCGGTCTGGTAGCGCTCTTCCGCCGTCTTCGCGAGGAGCCTCATCACGATGGACGAGAGCACCGCGGGGATCTCCTTGACCCGCTCGCCCGGCGGGTCGGCGCGCCGCGCGATGTGGCAATGCACCCACTCCATCGGACTAGAGGCCTTGAAGGGAAGGCTCCCGGTCAGCAGCTCGTAGAACGTCACGCCCAGCGAGTAGAGATCGCTGCGCGAATCGATCGAGCGATTCATTCTCCCGGTCTGCTCGGGCGCCATATAAGCGAGTGTTCCGCCGATGAGCTCGGGCGGTTCGACAGGTTGCCGCTCGCGCGTGAGGCGCGAAGCGATGCCGAAGCCGGTGAGCCGCACCTCGCCGTCCGCGGCGTTGACCAGGACGTTCGCGGGCTTGAGGTCTTTGTGGATGAGGCCGCGCCGGTGCAGCTTGTCGACGGACGCCGCGAGGCCGGTGGCGAGGCGCAGGAAGTTCCCCACCGTCAGCGGCGTGCCGGCGACCTTGCTGAGCAGCTCGCCGCCGGGGTCTTCGAACACCAGGGCCGTGCGGCCGCGCTCTCGCACGAGCTTTTGCGGCCGCAGCGCCCAGGAGCCGTCGAGCTCGTCCTGCAAGGACCATTCGCGCGCGAGGCGATCCAGCGCGGCCGGCGCCGGCTGTTCCGCGGCCGGCAGCGCGAGCAACACCGCATCGCGCGCATCGCCACGCCACCCTCTGCAGAAGGCGAGTCCGCTCTCTTCCGACAGGACTTCGAGGCCTTCTATTCCGTCCAAGCCGGGCTGAGAGAATTGCGCCACCCACGGAGGATAGCATTGTCGAGCGGCCGGTTTCTGTTGCTCAAAGCAGCGCCGCCTGCCCTTCGGTCTTCGACAGCGAGCGGCGCAGCGCGAGGCGCGCGCGGTGGATGCGCGTCTTCACCGCCTGCACGGTGATGCCCAGCCGCACCGCCGTCTCGGCGGTGGAGAGCTCTTCCACCTCGCGGAGCATGAACGCGATCCGGTAATTCGGGGTGAGCCGGCCCACGGCCCGCGAGAGCACGCGCTGGGACTGCCCCGCCGTCGCCTGATCTTCAGGAGTCGCCTCCACGGCCGCGGGTCCGTCGCTCTCGAGGTCGCGCACGTCGGAGAGCGAGAGATGCCGGCCCCGCTTGCGCAGGATGGCGAAGGCTTCGTTGCAGGCGATGCGCGTGAGCCAGGTGGAGAAGGCCGCGCGGCCGGTGAAGTCGCGCAAGTGCATGTAGGCCAGCAGATACGTCTGCTGCGCGGCGTCCTCGCGATCCTGCTCGTTGCGCAGGATGCTGCCGAGGACGCGGCACACGCGGCCATGCCAGCGCAGCCTGAGGATGGCGAAGAGCTCGCTCTCTCCTTGCAAAATCCGGCGTACGAGCGCGGCGTCGTCCATTGATTGAGTGACTTCCGGCGGGTCGAATTGATTGGTCTTCATGGAGCATTGATTCAGCACTTCTCGTGCCACCCACTTCCCTCACGCCGGCTGCTCGACGGGCAGCGTGAAGCGGAAGGCGGTGGCGCCCTCGGCGGTGGTCTCGTGCCACATGCAGCCGCCGTGGGCTTCAATCAAACCCTTGGAAATATAGAGACCCAGCCCGATGCCCGGAATCCGCTCGTGTTGCGCCCACGCGCGTTGAAAGCGTGAGAAGAGCTTCGATTGATCTTCGCGGTCGATGCACCGGCCCCGGTTGACGACCGACACCTGCACGTCGTGATCGAAGCAGTTCACCTCCAGCAAGATCTCGGTGCCGAGCTCGCCGTACTTGGCCGCGTTCGAGAGCAGGTTGCCCAGAACCTGCTCGAGGCGGCCAGGATCGGCTGCGACCAGCGGCGGAGGACGCCGCACCTCGATTCGCACGCCGTGGCCGGCCATGACCTCCCGCGAGCGCTCGACGATGTCGTAGGTCAGGGAGATGAGATCGGTCGGCTCCAGGTCGACGCGCATCCGCTTCGCCTCGAGCCGCGAGGAATCCAACAGGTCGTTGATCATTTTCCCGACATTGGCCGCCGCCACCTGGATGTGCCGCAGGTTGTCCGCCACCAGCGCCGGCTCCGGCGACGGCGACCGCGCGACCAGGTGGCGGAGCAGGCTGGCGCGTCCCATGATGGTTTGCAGAGGCTGGCGGAGATCGTGGATGACGATGGACATCCACTCCTCCTGCAAACGATCCATCTCTTCCGCCGACTCGGTCCCTGCGCTCACAATGACGCCTCCCCGGTTGTGAGGCAGACTGGCGCACGTCTCGTGCCAGAGTCGCCACTCAGTAGGGATCGCCGGCTGCTGATCAATTTCGAGCAACTGCTGTCCATGGACCAGAATGTAGGACCCAATACCAAAGTGTTATGGACCGGCAGGGAGATTGGCGACATCGTGACATGCGACGGACGTGTAGACATGCGGCGGACGTGTAGCCTGCGATGAGGAACTTGAATGGTCACGCGTGCACTCGTGGCAGTCGTCGACGACGACGAGTCCGTGCGCGAGTCGCTCCCTGATCTGTTGCGGCAGTTCGGCTTTGCCGCGCAGCCGTTCTCCTCCGCGGAGTCGTTCCTCGCTTCGGGAATCCTCGACAAGACGAGCTGCCTCGTCCTCGACATCGCCATGCCCTACATGTCGGGTCCCGAGCTTCAGCAAGAATTGATCCGGCGGCGGCTGCAGATCCCCATCGTCTTCATCACCGCCAACGGAGACGAGACGACGCGCCAGCGCGTCATCGCCCAGGGCGCGGTGGCGCTCCTGGTCAAGCCGTTCAGCGAGACGGCGCTGCTCGACGCCATCAACACCGCGCTGCGAAAGAAGTAGATGCCGGCCGTCACTGCCCTGGTCTTCGTGGTCGACGACGACATCTCGGTCCGCGAGTCGTTGGGGCCGCTCATCCGCTCCGCGGGCTGGCAGCCGGAGACCTTCGCCTCCGCGCAGGAATTCCTCGCCCGCCCCCGGCCCACGGTGCCCTCCTGCCTGGTGCT
>DATBAA010000318.1:0-5981 GCA_036271755.1 Myxococcales bacterium
CGATCGCGAGATCCGGCACGAACACGAAGTCCGACTCCGTAAACGAGGACGGGGACCAGAACGCAGTTACTCAGGCTTCCTGGTCTTCTTGGCGACGGCCATGTTGTCGACGAGGTTTGGATAGCGGCGGCCGGCCTTCCGGGCGCGCTCGCGGGCCTCGGCGATCTGCGCGGGCGTGAGCTTCTTCGGCGCCTTCTTTTTGGCCGGCTTCTTCTTCCAGGGCGGCGTGCTCGCGGGCATGGCCAGTGACTGGCAGGTGGCGGTTCTCCTGTAAAGATCAGGCCACGGCAAGTGATTGACTTGCACCCAGGCGCCTCACCGGTTTGCTGGCTTCCGCGGGCTGAAGAGCAGCAGGCGGACTTCGAGGGCGCCGTTCATCAAGTCGAAGACCTGGGCGGGGCGCGGCAGCTTCAGGGCCTCGACGGGCGCGCCGGCCGGGACCAAGAGCGCGGCCCGCCAGCCGGCGAAGCGCGTAGAGAGCGCGTGGCCCACGTCCTGGTAGAGCCCCGCCGAGGCGCTCAGGCGCTCTCCATAGGGAAGATTGCAAATCAACAGCCCCGCGGGCCCGGGCGCTTGCAGATTCTGCAGCGAAGAGGTCGAGAAGGTCAGGTGCTTCTCGACGCGCGCCCGCAGCGCGGTCTGCCGGGCCAGGTCGACGAACTCCTGGCGGATGTCGCTGGCGTAGATGGGCGCGCGCGGCGCGGGAAGCTTTGCCGCGCGGGCCTGGTCGGACACGCGCCGCCAGAGGGCGCGGTCGAAGCCGGCCTGGTGCTCGAAGGCGAAGTCGTCCTTGCCGCGATGGATGAGCGGGGCCTTGTTCAAGGCGATGTACGCGCCCTCGATGGCGATGGTGCCCGAGCCGCACATGGGGTCGAGCAGCGGCTCGCTGCCGTCGTAGCCGGCGAGGAGCAGCAGGCTGGCGGCGAGCGTCTCCTTGAGCACCGCGGGGTGGCCGCCCAGGCGCCAGCCGCGCTTGTGCAGAGCCCGCCCGGCGGTGTCCAGGCCCACCGTGCAGACGCCGGCGCGCAAGTGCGCGACCAGCCCGACGTCAGCTTCCGGCTCCAGGCGCGCTCCGGTCGCGCGAGTCACGGCGTCCGCGATGGCGGCGCGCACGGTCTCCTCGCCGACGGCCCGCGACTCGTCGTCGGTCAAGATCACCGAGACCGCGAACGGATGGCGCGCAAGAATGAGCTCTGCCCACGGCACCTCCGCGGCCGCCGCGGTCAGGGACGAGACCGGCAGGTCGGCGACGATGCGCTGGATGCGGCTGGCCGTCCGCAGCCAGAGGTGCGCCCGATAGGCGGTCTCGAGCCCAGCCTCGAACGCCACGCCCCGATAGATGAGCCGCGCGCCGTGAACGCCCAGCTGTGCCAGCTCGGCTGCCAGCACTTCCTTGGTCTCGTCGGGGCAGGTCGCGATCCAGCGCATCCGCGCGATCTCTACCTCAAGGCGCGAGCAGCCGCGCGGCCTCCTCGTGCTTTGCTTTCAGTGCCAGGTCGCGCGCCGTCCCGAACTGCTTCGCGGAGATGCGCGGGTCTGCTCCGGCGGCGAGCAGCGCGCGGATCATCTCCACGTCGCCGGACTGCGCGGCCTCGTGCAGCGCGGTCACTCCCTCGGCCTGCAGCGCGTTCACGTTGGCGCCGCGGCTCAGCAGCAGCATCGCCACCGCGTGGCTTCGCGTCAGCATGGCCACCTGCAGCGGCGTGTTGTCGAACTGGTTCTTCGCGCGGGCATTCAAGTCCGCGCCGGCGTCCAGCAAGAGCCGGGCAGCGGTCACATTTCCACCGAAGGCCGCCGCGTGCAGTGGCGTCCAGCCGTTCTTGAAGACCGTCCGCGCGAATTCGTTTGCAAGCAAAGGCTTCACGTCCCCGGCCATGCAGGTCTCGAGCGGATTCAGCGGCGGGTGCAGCGCCAACAGCGCATCCAAGATGGGGTTTTCGTAGCGCGGCAAAAAGCCTTCCGCCCGCTGCACGGTGAACGCGGCGCTCACGGCAGAGGTGCCCTTCTCGTCGCGAGCGGCGGCGAGCGAAGGATCCTTGCGCAGGAGCTCGCGCACCTGGGGCAAATCCTGGGACTGGATGGCGGAAAAGAGATCGGCGAGCAGCATCATGGCGAGCATGGGTTTGTTCCTCCTGACCCGCTGCTATCGCGGCCGCGCGACGGGCACATCGTCCCGGCGCACGACGCGCGCTTCGCGCTCTGGGCGTGCGCTTACGTGACTTTCGCGCTGGCCTTCTGGCTGGGGCTGCGGCAGCCCTGGTGGCTGCTGCTCCAAGCGTTGTCGGCCTGCGGCGCCGCGCTGGCCATGTGCGACGGCTTCGAGGGCGCGCTGTTGGTGCTGATCGCGCTGCGGCTGGGCGGCTTCGCCACGCGGCGCGCCGGACTTGCGGCCATTGCCCTGCAGAGCGCGGCCATGGGCGTAGCCATCGGCGTGCATTGGAGTCCGCGGGCCGCGCTGCTGCTGGTGCCGCCCTATCTGGGCTTCCAGCTGCTGGCTTTCTTTGCCGCCGAAGGCCTGGCGCGGCTGGCGGCCACAGGCGAGCTGCGCCTGGAGAACAGCCGGCTGGAAGAGCGGCTGCGCATCTCGCGAGAGCTGCACGACCGCCTCGGCCACCACCTGACCGCGCTCAACCTCAACCTCGAGATCGCCGGCCGCAGCGCCGAAGCGTTGGTGGCCGCCCGCGCGGTGGGCAAGTCGTTGCTGGCGGAGGTGCGCGAAGCGGTGGCCGAGCTGCGCGAGCCCGAGCGCCTGGACGTCTGCGATGCGCTGCGGACGTTGGCGCTGGAGCTGCCCGCGCCGCGCATCCACCTGGACGCGCCGCGGTCGCTGCCGCTGCGCGATCCGGCGGGCGCGCTGGCGGTGCTGCGCTGCGCGCAGGAGATCGTCACCAACAGCGTGCGGCACGCCCAGGCAGAGAACCTCTGGCTGAAGCTCGAGGAGCAGGGCGGCACGCTGGAGCTGTCGGCGCGCGACGACGGGCGCGGAGCCGCGGCGCTGCAGCCCGGCAACGGCCTGCGCGGCATGCGCGAACGCCTGGAGCGCGCCGGCGGAACCTTGCTCATCCGCACGGCGCCAGGAGAGGGATTTTCGCTGCGCGCGACCTTGCCGGTGCACGGGTGATCCGCGTCTGCATCGTGGAGAACGAGACGCTGGTGCGCGAAGGCCTGCGGCGCGTGCTCGAGCTGGACCCCGAGCTGCAAGTGGCCGGCGAGGCGCGCGACGGCGTCGAGGCGCTGGAGCTCTTCGCGAAGACGAGCATCGGCGGCGCGCTGGGCGTCGCGGAGCGGACGGTGAAGAACCACGTCTCCAGCATCCTGGCCAAGCTGCTGGTGCGCGACCGGACGCGCGCCGTGCTCAAAGCCATCTCACAAAGACTCATTTGAAACGGCCCCAAAGAGCGGAACGCGGGCATTCGGCGATTGCAGATAAGTAAAGGCGGGAAGCTCGACGCCGGCCAATTGGCTGACTCCGGCCGTGGCGATCTCGACCGCGAGATTGCGCCCCGGGCAGGCGTGGATTCCGGCGCCAAACGAGAAGACCACGGATTCTTCGCGGGCCGGGTCGCGGTTGGCGGCAGCGAGACAGACCAGGATGACGTCTCCTTCGGAGACCTCTTGCCCGAAGAGAACGCCGCTTTCAGCGACGAAGCGGCGGGTATTCTGGATAGGCGGATCCCAGCGCAGCGTCTCGAGCACGGCCAGCCGGGGCTCGGCGCGCGGCGCCAACAAAGCATTTCCAATCAGGCCCGCCGTGGCGTCGTAGATCTGGAAGAAGAGCGAGGCGACGTTGGCCAAGACGGGCTCCGGGTCTTTCGCGTTCCGCAGCAGCGCGGCCATCAATCCGCCCTGCGCGCCCGCCAGCGCCTCGCGAATGCGCAGATAAGCCGCGCCGCCGCGCTCGATCTGCTCGAGCGTCACGGCGCGCGCGAGATCTCTCGCCAGGAACGCGGGGATCTCGATTCCGAACAGCCGCGCGATGGCCGCCGGCGCGAGCTGAAAGATGAAGTCGCCAATCGGTTTTTCGGAGAGCTCCTCTGCACAAGCAGCCGCCGCCTGGGCGGCGTTGGCCTGGCCCAGTTCGACGAGCAGCGGCTTCACTGCCCGATGCGCCGCGCCGTCGTTCATTCGCGCCATCTGCCGGAACATCTCGCCCACGGGCGTTCCCAAGAGCGCCCGCGGAACCGGCTCTGCCGGCGGCCGCACCCGGCACAGCTCGCTCTCGAAGACGGCCGTCACCGCCGCCGCGCTGGAGGCGATCCAAAGCTCGCCCTCTTTATAGAAAGGCCGCTTCGCCACCAACTCAGCATAGTAAGGATAAGGGTCCGCGCTGCTGGCCGCTTTCAAAGGCTCCATCGCGCAACCATAGGCGCGGTGAGGCGCGGAATGCTTCGCTGGTCATCGAAGCATTTTCGGCGAGGCGGCACTAGACTGCCGAACCATGGACGCGCCCAACACCAGATTCGACATCGCCAGCTTCGGCGAGCTGCTCAGCGACCCCTCGCGCGTCGCCATGCTGCTCTCGCTGATGCACGGCCTGACCCGGCCCGCCTCCGAGCTGGCGGAGATCGCGCAAGTCACGCCCGCCACCGCCAGCGCGCACTTGAAGAAGCTCCTCGCAGGCAAGCTGGTCCGCGTCGAGCAGCTTGGCCGCCACCGTTACTTCAAGCTCGCCGGGCCGCACATCGCCGACGCGTTGGAGGCCATGGCGCTGCACGCGCCGCAGCGAAAGATCGCAAGGCCCCTCGATCCGGCGCGGCAGATCTTCACCGAGGCCCGCACCTGCTATCAGCACCTCGCGGGCAAGCTGGGCGTGGCCTTCTTGACCGCGCTGGAGAAGCAGAAGCTGCTGCGCGTCGGCGGCGGCGGATATGAATTGTCGCCAAAAGGAATCGTCCGTTGCGAGGCGGCCGGCTTCGAAAGCTTGAAGAAATGGCCCTCTGGCAAGCCGTGCCTCGACTGGACCGAACGGCAGAGCCACCTAGGTGGCCCCCTGGGCTCATTTTTGACCCAGCAAATGCTAGAGAGGAAATGGCTCGAGCGCCGTCGCGAGGGCAGGGCGGTGCGCCTCACCAGCGTTGGCCGCCGGCGCCTTGCAGACTTCGGCGTTGCGTTCCTTTAGAGTGCCCCTGGTAATCGCAGGGGGGCAACATGGCTGCATCCGGCAACCGCGGGGCGGGTTTGCTCTCTTTGGGCCTGTTCTCCATTCTGGCTTCATTGTTGGTCGCGCGCTCCGGCGGAAAGCCTCCGCCGCCGCCGCCTGCTTTGCCAAAAGCTGCTCCCGCCAAGGCAGCCCCGGCCAAGGAGCCGTGCGCGGCGCTCGCGTCATTGGAAAAGGAAGCCAACGAATGCACCAACCAATTGCGCGACTTCTTTCTCCGCAATCAGCTCTGCGCGGAGTCGAGCACGGTCGACACGGTGGTGGGCACCTTTCCCGATCCGTCCGATTCGCGCCTGATGAGCCAGTCCGACCAGGTGCTCTCTTCGTTGGTGCTCGCTGCCGAGACGAGCGCTCCGCTGGCAGACTTGTGGCTGCCCTGGCGCGAGGACAAGGACGCGAAAGAGAGCTGCCATACAACCTGGCCAGGCGCGGTCGTCTTTCAAAAAGTGGGCACCGATCCAAGCAAGGTCGACCGGACCTTGCTGCTGCTGGTTGGTGAATTGCCGACGGCCGGAGCGCACCAGCAGCAGCTGAAGAGAGCCTTGCAGATCGCCTTCATCACCAATCCCTGGCGCGAGCTGGATGTGGTCGGCCCCACCTTCTCGGGCTCGGCGGCCAGCATGCGCCCGGTCCTCTTGGAGGCCTTGAAGACCGCGCGAGAAGAGTACGAAACCGCGGCGATCAAGGTCGTCACCGGCAGCGCCACCGATCCACGCAACCAGGACGTCCTCACCGACATAGCCGCGGGCCTGCAGTTCGAATCGACGGTTGCCTCGGACGAGGCCGTGCGCCAGGCGCTCTTTCAATACCTGCTCGACAAGAA
>DATBAA010000319.1:0-9408 GCA_036271755.1 Myxococcales bacterium
GGCCGAGCAGGTGACGGCCCAAGAGCTGCTCGAGACGCTGCACGCCGCGGGCTTCGAATCGCTGCGCCGCGACGCCGAGCATTACGGCCTGGGGCTGGTGCTGGGCGACGGCGAGGTTACGCTGCAGGAGCTTGCGCGCGCCTACTCCGCCCTGGCCCGCGGCGGCGTCTATCGCGATCTGCGCTTTGTACAAACCGCTTACGACGCCGCCGGCAACGAGCTGACCTTGCCCAAACAGCAGGAGCATCGCGTCTTCGCCGCCACCAGCGCCGCGCTCATCGCGGACATCCTCTCGGACCCGTCCGCGCGCGCGCCGGCCTTCGGTCTCGATAACGTGCTGCGCTTCGACTTCGCCGCCGCCGCCAAGACCGGCACGTCGCGAGCGTTCACCGACAACTGGACGGCCGGCTTCACCCGCGAGCGCACCGTCGCGGTCTGGGTGGGCAACATGACGGGCGAGACCATGCACCACGTCAGCGGCATCACCGGCGCCGGGCCGCTCTTCCATCGCATCCTCTCGCTGGCCATGGAGGGAGTGACTTTGCCGCAGCCGCTCTACCAGGCTGATTTGGAGGAGCACGAAGTGTGCGCGCTCTCCGGCGAGCTGCGCGGCCCCGACTGTCCGTCGGGCGTGCACGAGAAGTTCGCTCCCGGCACCGCGCCCCACCAGCAATGCTCGATGCACCGCCCGGCCGGCACCGACCTGGGCCCGCGCTTCTACGACTGGGCGGCCCACGAAGGCGTGCGCACGCTGGCCCAGCCCCGGACAGCTTTGGCCAAGGCCGCGCTGGCCTTCCCTCGAGAAGGCGACGAGTTCCTGCGCGGCGCGGACTTGCTGGACGCGTTCCAGACCATCCCGGTGCGCGCGCTGGCCCCGCGGGGCGGCGACGGGCTGGAATTGCAGCTCGATCAAGGCGAGCGCGAGCCACTGGCGGCGCCCTTCTCGACGCGCATCCGCGCCACGCCGGGCCGCCACACCCTGAAGCTCTACCGCTCGGGGTCGCCGACCCCAGACGCCCACGCCACCTTCACCGTCACGGGCTGACTTCGCGGTTGAACCGAAGAGAGAGCCTACGGCTCGACGTAGATGAAGATGCCGGCGTCCCAGCAGCCGGCGACGATGACCCACTTGGTGCTGCTCGTGTCCTGGGCCACGGCCGCGCCCAGCCAGCCGTTGTTCATCGAGGCCGGCACGACCGCGGCGCTGTTGTCGTCCACCCAGCCGGCGCCGGTGTTGGCCGTCCCGCGGGGCGCGTGCTGGAAGTTCGACGAGCCGTTGAAGCCGGTGGTGCCCGCGAAGGCGTGGGTCGAGTAGAGCGTGGTCGGCGTGGCGACGATGCCTTCCGAGTCGTGCGGCGTGTTCAGCCTGGTCCAGTTGGCGCCGCCGTCCACGCTGCGCGTCACCGCCGCCGAGCCGCCCAGGTAGATGGCGTTGCCGTTGGCCGCGTCGACGAAGATCTGCTGCGAGCCGTGATAGGCCTGCTGCCCCGAGACGACCTTGCCGGACTCGTCTTTGGTGACGACTTCGGTCCAAGTCCAGGTCGAGCCGCTCTTCTTGCCCAGCTGCGGGTTGCCGGTGTCGCCGAAGTTGTAGGTAGCGACGACGGTGGTGCTGTTGATCAGGTTCAGCTTGGCGATGTTGTCGTTCGCCGGCATGGCGTGCGGCGTCCAGGTCTGGCCCGAATCATTCGATTCGTAGAAGAAGCCGGTGGGCGTGTGCGGCTGGCCGAAGACGTGCGTCTTGTCAGCCGGATCGATGTGGAAGACGCCCATGTCGTCGTCGGGCACGCCGGGAATGCTGACGCGCGTCCAGTTCGCCTGATCTCCGAGATCGCCTTTGCTACCTACGGTCGACGGAGCGAGCGAAATCCACGCGCCGTTGGAGAAGGTGCCGATCGGGTAGAGCAGCGTGCTGATGATGTAGCTGCCGTCAGGAGCGATGGCCAGGGCGGCGCGGCCGGTGTCCATGGGACCGCCGCCGTTGCCCAGCCGCGCCCAGGTGGCGCCGTAATCGCGCGTGCGCCAGACGCCTTGATAGGTGATCTGCACCAGGAAGGTTCCTGGAGTGTTCGGGTCGGCCACGACTTCCTGCGCGCCGTAGTTGAACTCTTGCCCGCCACTGACGACGAAGTCGCCGTTCAAGGCCACGCTGGGCGGAGTGACGTTGACCCAGTGCCCGGGCTTGATCACGGTGGCGACGCCGACCGCGGTCTTCGACGAGTCGTTCACGCTGGTGGCGACGAAGTGATAGGTGCCCTCGGTGGTGGGCGGCGTGTACTTGCCGCTGGCGTCGATGGTTCCGCCGCCGGCCTCTTGCACCTTCCAGGTCACGCCGCCGGAGCCGCCGATGACGGTGGCGGAGAAGGTCATGGTGGTGCCGGTCACGACCAGCGCCGTGGGGGGCACGAGCGCCACGCCGGGCGCGGCCACGGTGACGGTGGCGGCGCCTTTCTTCGTCTCGTCCGCGTGCGCGCTGGCGACCACGTGATAGGTGCCCGCCGTGTTGGGCGCGGTGTATTGGCCGGAGCTGCTGACCGTGCCGCCCGAGGCTTCCGCGACGCTCCAGGTGACGGTGGTGTCGGTTGCGCCGGTGACGGTGGCGGTGAAGCCCGCCGTCAGGCCCGTCTGCAGCAAGGTCGTGGCTGGCGCGACCACCACCGCGACTCCCGGTCCGGCGTCGGGGATGACCGTTCCGCCGTCGTCGGGCGTGATGATGAGGTTGGTCGAGGTCGTTCCACCACACGCGGTGAACGCAAGGCCGATCAAGAGCGCGGATACAACGGTGCCGTAAAAATTGCGGGTCATTCGGGTCCCTCCCTGACGCTGCAACGACTCTAACCTATCGGTACTAAAGATCAAAAGGACGCAATCTATACAACTGTAGGTGCTCATGGGTCTGCAGTAGCTCGCCATGCTCCACTGCCAGACGCCTGCAGAAGGGGTATTCGTTCATCGACGCCGCAAAGGAGAAACCTAACCGGTCGGCGGTGAATTGAACGTCCGAAACGAGGACGTAATCGATCTTGGCTTTCTTCACGCTTTCCAGGAACAAGGGCCAGGTCTCCAAATGGATGAACCCCTGCAGCTGGCTGTCGGTCACGTACGCCACGCGATCGAGCCAGAACGCGCCCCCGCTGGAGGCGCCGAAGGTCGTGTAGAAGGCTCCGATGAGAATGTGCGCATCTGGCGGAGTGTGTGAGTTGATGTACTTCCAGGTCTCCCATACGGGCTCGTTCTTGTAGGCCTCGTCCAGCGACTCGAGCCCGAGATCGATGCGCAGGTTGCCCGCGACGCCGACGCCGATGGGGCTGAGCACTTCGTGGCGGACGCGCAGCGCGAAGCCGAGCAGCAAGATGAGGCACGCCGCCGCGGGCAGGTAGCGCGCCTTGGAGATGGCGACCGTGACGACGAGACAGAGGCAGAGCAGCGCCGGCAGCCAGAAGCGGAAGTAGAGGCCGGTCACGCCCAGCGCGGTCGCCAGCAGCACCGTGGCCAGCACCAAGAGCGAGCGCAGCTCGGGCCGCTTCGCGCGCGCGATGCAGACGCCGCAGACGGCGAGGATGGCCGCGGAGGCAGAAGCCAGAATCCACGCGCGGGTCGCTTCGCTCCACTGGTGCGCGTAGCGCTTGCCCCAGTTGTTGTAGCGGAAGAAGTGGCTGAAGACCCGCGCCAGCTCTGGGTTCCAGTCGCGGGTGGGAATGATGCTCGACAGCATGGGATAGACCGGGTTGCCGGTCAGCGACCAGTTGCGCACCAGCCACGGCACCACCGGCAGCAGCGCCAGGAAAACGCAGCCTGCCGCGCGCCGCAGCCCCTTCGTCCAGCGCACCGCGGGGTCTTCTTCGATCAGGAAGAGCAGCGGAAACGCCACGCAGAGCGTGAGCGCGGTGAACTTGAACGAGGCGGCGAAGCCCGCGCAGAGCGCCGCGCAGTCGCGCAGCCTGGGCTCCTTCTCGTCGCGCGAGACCAGCCAGAAGATGAGGGCCGAGACCATCATCCAGATGACGCCCAGATCGTTGTAGGCGAACGCGATCAAGTAGGGCAGCTCGTTCAGCGGATTGGGAAAGAGCGCGACGGCGACCACGAGGATGCCGGCGTTGGTGCCGCCCAGCCTGCGCGCGCAGCAGAAGAGGCCGGTGAGGCAGAGCAGGCCGGCGCTGAAGTGGATCATCTTCGCCGCCACCGGGCCGGTTACGCCCAGCGCGAGGAGGTTCAGCATCTCCAGGCCCATGGTGCCGTTGGTGTGCGTGAGCGTCGGCAGGTAACCCAACGAGCCGCTCTCGAGCCAGCGGCGCGGCGCGGTCAGGTGATAGCCGTCGTCGTCGCCCATGTTGCCGACCACCACCGCGCGGGTCAGCAGGAAGAGGACGTAGAGGATCAAGAGGCCGGCCCAGACGAGCGTGGCTTTGTCGTGACGCCTGCGGAGAAATCCGGCGGCGGCCTCGAGTGCCCGGCGCGCGACTCTCGCCAGATCGGGAAGCAAGAAGAGCGCGAGCACCCCGCACGAGACGCGCACCGAGAGCTTCGACAGCAGGCCCGCCATGCCCAGCGCGTAGGGCAGGAACTGAAGGAAACCCGCGCCGATGGCGGCCCCGGCGGTGCCTCGCTCCAGCCGCGAGAGGCCGCCGCGCGGAACATGAAAGAGCCGCAGCGCCCGGTAGCCCAGGGCAGCCGTCAACCAGATGAAGACCGCCGCTGAAGCGCAGCCCATCAAGATCGGTGGGAACTGAGACACTGGCAGAACCTTACCTGCGCGCTCTCGATCTTGCCATCAACGGTCTTGTGGGTTGGGCTTTGTTCCGTGATAGTCGCTCTCCATGGTTTCGCCGGTCGCCCGCGCTCCTACGAAGTTGTCGGTGGTCATTCCCGTCTACAACGAGCTTCGCTGGATCGAGACGGTGCTCGAGCGCGTCGCCGCGGCGAAGACCAGCGGCTGCGAGCTGGAGATCGTCGCGGTGGACGATGCCTCGACGGACGGCACCACCGCTCTCTTGCGCACGCTGGCCGGCCGCTTTCCGCAGCTGAAGATCTTCGAGCAGGGCGTGAACCAGGGCAAAGGTGCGGCTCTTCGCCGCGGTTTCGCCGAGGCCACCGGGGACATCGTCCTCATCCAGGACGCGGACCTCGAATACAACCCCGAGGATTATCCGGTGCTGCTCAAGCCCATCCTCGACGACCGGGCCGACGCGGTCTTTGGCAGCCGCTTTCTGGGCGGCCCGCACCGGGTGCTCTACTACTGGCATTCGCTCGGCAACTTCGTCCTCACCACGCTGAGCAACATGACCACCAACTTGAACCTGACCGACATGGAGACTTGCTACAAAGTCTTCCGCGCCGAGACGCTGCGCAAGGTGGTCACCCGGCAGGACCGCTTCGGCTTCGAGCCCGAGATCACCGCCAAGATGGCCCGCGTCGGGGCGCGCATCTACGAAGTGCCCATCGGCTACGCGGGGCGGACGTATGCCGAAGGCAAGAAGATTGGCTGGAAGGACGGCTTCCGCGCCCTCTGGTGCATCATCCGCTACGGACTCTTCACCGACTAGATGAAGCTTTTGACCGCACGGCTCGAGCTCGTCGCCGCGACTCCCGCGCTGCTGCGGGCCGAGTTGGAGTCGCCAACCGCCCTGGCAGCCGCGCTCGGCGTGGCCGTGCCGCAAGTGTGGCCGGCCGGTTTGAACAGCCGCGAGACGGTCGAATACACGCTGCGCTTTCTCGAAGGCGGCCCCGGCCGCGAGGCTGGATGAGCTGGTACTTCATCAAGTCCCGCGAGCTCGTCGGGCTGGGCGGCTTCGCCGGACTGCCCGCGGATGGCTCGGTGGAGATCGGCTATTCGATCCTGGAGCAATACCAACGGCAGGGCTTCGCGGTCGAAGCCATGACCGCCTTGATCGAGCGCGCGTTTTCATTTCCCGGGATTCAAGTGATTGCCATTCAAACGCTGCCGGAGCTGATCGCCTCGATCCGCACGGCGGAGCGCCTTGGCTTCCAGCTCGCGGGCCCCGGCGCGGAAGCTGGAGTCATCCGGTACCAGCTGCGCCGTTGAGGCTGGACGACTTTCGCTTGCGTGGCCATGGATGATTGAGTAAGTACTCATTCATGGCGCGGCCCAAGAGCGAAGACAGGCGGGCGGCGCTGCTCGACGCGGCGGTGAAGGTGTTCGCCGAGAGCGGCCTCTCCGCGCCCACCTCGCTCATCTCCGCCAGGGCAGGGGTGTCCGAGGGCTCGCTCTTCACCTACTTCGCTACCAAGGACGTGCTGGTGAACGAGGTCTACCGCGACATCCGGCTGCAGGTGGCGGACGCGGTGATGACCGGCTTTCCCCGCCGCGCCGGCGTGCGGGCGCGCCTCGAGCACATCTGGTCGCGCTACGTCATGTGGGGCGCCTCGAACCCGGTGACCCGCAAGGCGTTGAAGCTCGTCTCGATGTCGCACGTCATCACCCCCGAGGTCCGGGCGGAGGGCGCCGCGCTCTTCGGCGAGGTCGACCAGATCGAGCGGGACGCGCTGGCGAAGAAGAAGCTGCAGCGGCCGCCGGAGATGGCCGGGAAGGCGCTCAAGGCGCTGGCGGAGATGACCATGGATCTGATCGAGGGCGACCCCCGCAAGGCCGCGAAGTACCGCGAGGCCGGCTTCCAGATGCTCTGGGGCGCGCTGACCAGCAAGCCGTAGTCTTTGGCGCGTCATGAATGAGTGCGTAGGCAGTCAACCAAGGGAGTCGAACATGAGCACGGTGTTGGTCACGGGTGGTTCGGGGTTCGTCGGCAGCCACGTCATCTTGAAGCTGCTGGCGGAAGGGCACACGGTGCGGACGACGGTGCGGTCCCTGCAGCGCGAGGCGGGCGTGCGCGCGCAGCTCGCGGGCGCGGGCGTCTCGCCTGGCGCCGCACTCTCGTTCTTCGCCGCGGATTTGGTGCGCGACGAGGGCTGGGCAGAGGCGGTGGCCGGCTGTGACTACGTCATCCACGTCGCCTCGCCGCTGCCGCCGGCGGCGCCGAAGACGGAGGACGAGGTGATCATTCCCGCGCGCGAGGGGGCCTTGCGGGTCTTGCGGGCGGCGCGCGACGCCAAGGTGAAGCGCGTGGTGCTCACCTCGAGCTGCGGAGCGGTCTATTACGGGCACCCCAAGCAGGCGGCGCCGTTCGACGAGACCAGCTGGACGAAGATCGGCGGCGAGCCGATGAGCGCCTATGTGAAGTCGAAGGCGCTGGCAGAGCGGGCGGCGTGGGATTTCATCGCCGCCGAAGGAGGCGCTTTGGAGCTGACGACGATCTGCCCGGTTGGAATCTTCGGGCCCGCGCTGGGCGCGGACTATGCGGCATCGCTGGAGCTGATCGCGCGGCTCTTGAAGGGCATGCCGGGCTGTCCGCAGCTCTTCTTCGCGGTCGTCGACGTACGGGACGTGGCGGACCTGCACGTGCGGGCCATGACGGACCCGGCGGCGAAAGGAGAGCGGTTCATCGCGGCCTCCGAGGGCGGCGCAATGCCCATGCTCCAGGTCGCCAACGTGCTGCGCGCGCGGCTCGGTGAGGCCGCGAAGAAGGTTCCGACGCGGCAGTTGCCGAACTGGCTGGTGCGGCTGGGGGCGCGATTCGACCCCGGGATGAGGCAGCTGTTGCCGCTGCTCGGAAAGGCGCGGAGCGCGTCGAGCGCGAAGGCGCGGCGCGTGCTGGGTTGGAGTCCGCGGGCGCCGGACGAGGCGCTGGTCGCCACCGCCGAGAGCCTGGTCCGCCTCGGCCTCGTCGGCTGAGACCTCGAAGTTTGACATTGTGGACTGATCGGTCCAGAACGGCGCGGTGCCGAGACGGAAGGAGTTCCAGGTCGAGAAGGCGCTCGACTCCGCGATGCGGCTGTTCTGGACGCGCGGGTACGAGGCGACGAGCCTCGACGATCTGCAGCGGGCCACCGGACTGAGCCGCAGCAGCCTCTACCTCGCGTTCGGCAACAAGCACGAGCTCTTCCTGCGCTGCCTGGGTCATTACACCGCGCAAGTTGGTGGAGCGTTGGGCGTCTGCGCTTCCGAGCCGCTGCCCGCGCCGGAGCTGCTGCGCAGGCTCTTCAAGACGGTGCTCGAGCTGACCACCGTCAAAGGCAAGAGCCGCGGCTGCTTCTTGGGAAACACCTCGTTGGAGCTGGGCGAGCGCGACGCAGCCGTCCGCCGCCGCGTCCATTCGGGCCTCGCCGCGGTCGAGGGAGTCTTCGCGCAGGTGCTGCGGCAGGGTCTCGCCAAAGGCGAGATCGCGCGCCGCGTGAAGCCCAATCTGGCCGCGCAGGTCCTCACCAGCAACCTGCACGGAATGCTGGTGATGGCCAAGGCCGGCGCCGAGAAAGCTTCGCTGAACGCGCTGCAGGAAGCAGCGCTGTCCAGCATACCCGGGAGAACCCAATGAAGATCCTCGCTCCGAAGCTCCATGGCATCATCGACTACGTCAGCGTCGCCGGCCTGCTGCTCGCGCCCACAATCTTTGGTTTGCAGGGAATCGCCGCGACCTTCGCTTATCTATTGGCAGGGATTCATCTGCTGATGACGGTGCTGACCGACTTTCCGCTGGGCGCCGTCAAGCTGGTGCCGCTCAAGCTGCACGGGCTGGTCGAGATCGTCGTCGGCGTTTCGCTGCTGGTCCTGCCCTGGGCGCTGGCCTCGATGGTGGAGCTGGGCGCGAACGGCCGCTACTTCTACTCGGCGTTCGGCGCGGTGCTGATCGTCGTCTGGGCGGTCACCGACTATGCCGCAGCGCCCGCCACGGCCTCTGCTTAGCCAGCTTACTTATGGTACGGGGCGCCGCGGATGATTTCGAAGGCGCGGTAGATCTGCTCGAGCACGACGACTCGCGCCAGCCGGTGCGGCAGGGTGAGCTTGGAGAGGCTCCAAGTAAAGCGGGCGCGCGACCTGAACGCCGGGTCCAGGCCTTCGTCGCCGCCGATGCAGAGCGTGAGCGAGCCTGAGCGCAGCGGAGAGATTCGCTTCGCGAGCTCTTCGGACGAAAGCTCCGTGCCGCGTTGATCCAAAGCCCAGAGCTCGCCCTTCAGGGCCTTCTCGGTCAGCGCAGCAGCCTCGCGCGCCGGGTCCGAAGCCTTCAATTCAATCACTTCGATTTCGGCGAAGCGCGCGATGCGGCCGGCGTACTCTCCGGCAAGGGCAAGGGTCTCGCCCTTGTCCTTGCCGACGGAGAGCAGCCTGATTTTCAGACCTGGACCCGCGGGGCGTCAGCCCAGAGGCCTTCCAGATCGTAGTGGCTGCGGTCGTCCTGGTGGAAGACGTGGACCACCACGTCGCCGAAGTCGAGCAGCACCCAGCGGCCGCCGCGCTGACCTTCCGAGCCGACCAGCTTGTGGCCCAGGGTCTTCAGCTCCTTCTCGACGGCTTCGGCGACTGCCTCCAGCTGCCGGTCGCTCGAGCCCGAGCCGATG
>DATBAA010000320.1:0-15965 GCA_036271755.1 Myxococcales bacterium
ACGAATTGTCAGTAAGTCGAGCTACTTCGATCAGCGGATCGAGGAGGCCATTCGGGTGGCCAGGGTGGTGCTGCCGCCTGGGGGCTGCAGGACGACGATGGCCAGCGGGCCTGCCGGGCGCTTCAGGCAGATCGCGTTGACCTGGGCCGGGCCGTCTTCGGCGGTCAACGTTCCGTCGATGCGCGTGCCCAGGCCCGCGACCTCCGCCGGGTCCTCGAGCTGTAGCTTCTTCAGGGGCCCGAGGTCGGCCGTCCGCCAGATGTCGTCTTCGATGAGCGTCCGCACCAGCTGATCGCAGTCGCAGGCCCGTCCCGGACAGGGCAGCGTCTGCACCACCGTCGCCGACGAGCGGAAGGTGCTGGTCAGGCCGTTCGAGTAGACCATCCGCTCGTGCAGCTCGGACGAGCTCCTGCGCCAGCCCAGCGGCATCGCCACGGAGACTCCAGACCCGTCGCGCAGGCCGCCCAGCAATGGCAGCATCGGGCGCGCGACGACTCCGAGCGCCAGCGTTCCCAGGAGCGCGCCGAGCGCCGCCGCCACCCTCCGCGCCGACGCATCCCCAGGCCAGCTGCGCGGCGTCAGGAAGCAGCCCATCGCCGCGCCGAAGACGAGCCCGCCGGCGTGGCCCCAGTTGTCCACGCCCGAAGAGCCGACCCCGGCCGCGAAGAGCGCCAGCATCCAGGGGACGATGCGCAGGCCGAAATACGACCGCAACTGTCCGCGCACTCCGCGCCGCCAGCCGAAGGTCGCCGAAGCGCCCAGCATGCCAAAGGCGATCCCCGACGCGCCGAGCGAGATGGAGTCCGCGCCGACGGCCGAGACCAGCGTCGTTCCCAGCGCCGTATAGATGAGCAGCGCCAGGTAGTCCGCCGGCCGCACGGCCCGCTCCAGCGCCCCGCCGACGTTCCAGATGGCGAAGGCGTTGAAGGCGAAGTGCAGGATATCCTTGTGTAAAAAGTTGGCGGCAAAGAGGCGCCAGGTCTCTCCGCGGTCGAGGATCAGCGGCGTCGCCTTGGCTCCGTAGGCCAGCAAGACGGGCAGCGTCAGGCCCTCTTTGATCCCGCCGGAAGCGACCAGGACCCAGCCGCAAGCGACCAGCGTGAGGATGGTCACGTAAGGCACGCCGGCAATGGAAACGCCCTCTTGGGCGGCGGCGGGCGAGCTCGCGGCCGTCTCCGGCGGCGTCGTGAAACTCGCTTCTTCCGTCCATGCTGGCATTTGTCCTAGGATGCGCACTGCGGGCCGAGCTGGCATGCCCTCGGATTCTTGACTGCTGAACACTCGCCCGGCGAAAGCTCCGGCGCCGAGGCAAGGAGCAAGATGAAGCTCATCATCGAGGACGACGAAGGCCGCAAGACCGTCGTCCCAATGGTTCGCGAAGAGATCACCATCGGCCGGCAAGATGGCAACACCATCCGCCTGACCGAGCGCAACGTCTCGCGCAAGCACGCCCGCCTCTTCAAGGAAAACGGCAACCTCGTCATCGAGGACCTCGGCTCCTACAACGGCGTGCGCGTCAACGGCGAGAAGGTCAGCTCGCCGACGGCCATCAAGGAAGGCGATCTGGTCGAGATCGGCGACTACGACCTGGGCGTCCAGGGCAAGCTCGAGGCGGCCACTCCGTCGGCCAGGCCCGCGCCGCCGCCGGCCGTCACGAAGCCGCCGCACACCACCCCCATCGCGGTCAAGCCGGCCGCGCCGGCGCCCGTCCCGCAAGCTCCTCCGCCCGAAGTTGCGCCCGCGGCGCAGCAGCCCATCATCACTCCGACCGCGGGCGGCGCCACGGCCATCATCCGCGTCTCGGACCTGATGAAGAGCGCGCCCGAGCAGGAGGCACGCGATCTCGAGCGCAGCGAGATGCCCCGCCTGGTGGGTCTCGCCGGACCGTTCCGCGCCAAGGAGTTCTACTTGATGCGGTCGGTGGTGAAGTTCGGCCGCACCGACGAGAACGACATCGTCGTCGACCACCAGTCCGTCTCGCGCGCGCACGCGAAGTTCCAGCTCGAGGACGGGCAGTGGAAGGTCTACGACAACAAGAGCGCCAACGGCGTGCGCGTCAACGGCGACGAGTACGCGGTCTCCAACGTCAACCCGGGCGACACGCTGGAGCTCGGACACCTCAAGTTCCGCTTCTGCGCGCCGGGTGAGAAGTTCTCGCCGCCGCCGGAGAAGGGCGCAGAGGAGAAGCAGACAGGCGGCATGAAGCCCACCACCGCGGAGCTCATCGCCGGCGCGCAGGGCCGCGGTCCCACGCCGTCGTTCCAGGCCCCGCAGCAGAAGAAGTCCTCGGCGGGCCTGATCATCGGCGTCGTCGCGGCCATCGCCATCGTCGCGGGCGGCGCGTTCTTCCTCTTCGGCAAGGGCGGCAAGAGCAAGTCGGACGGCAGCCCCGAGGGCGAGGACGCGGTCAAGGCCGGCGACGTCCTCTTCAAGCAGCACCACTACCTCGAGGCGCAGAAGCTCTACGACCAGGCGGGAGAGACGCCGGCGCCCAACAAGAAGCGCGTCGCCGACGAGGCCCGCGGCGAAGAGACCTACCAGTCCATCAAGAGCGCGGTCGACGCCGGCGACGGCGACAAGGCCAAGGCGCTCTTCGAGAAGTGCGCCACCGAGTCCACCTGGTGGTGCCAGAAGTCGGGCAGCGATCTGGCAGACCCGGTGAAGAGCGCCTACGCCAAGAAGCACCTGGCCGCCGCCACCGCCGCCAAGACCGCCGGCAAGAACGACGTCTGCCGCAACGAGGCCAACCAGGTGCTCGCGTTCGACAGCGGCAACGCCGAAGCCCAGGGCGTGGTCGCTTCTTGCGCGCCTCCGGCGGAAGCCGCCAAGCCTCCGCCCGCGCCCAAGGCCGTCGCGCAGGCGCCGGCGCCCGAGAACAAAGAATCGAAGGCCGCGAAGCTTGCCAAATCGTCTTCCGACAAGCTGGTGGCGCATGACTTCGCCGGCGCGGTGAAGGACGCGCAGGCGGCGCTTTCGCTCGCGCCCGCCGACGAAAAGACCCAGGCCGTCATGTACCGCAGCCTCGGCTACGGCTACGCGTACCTGAACGACACCGACTCGGCGAAGAAGTACCTGAAGCTGTTCAAACCGTTCTGCGGCAGCCCGACGGTTTGCGAACAAGTCGACGGGTTCCTCGCCAGATGACCTATGGATGGGTCCCGCGGGTAAGGTAGAGTCCTGCCCGGCTCAACAGGGGTCCACCATGAAGCTGATCATCGAAGACGACGAGGGTCGCAAGACAGTCGTCCCGGTCGTGCGCGACGAGATCTCCATCGGCCGCAACGACGACTGCCTGGTGCGGCTGACGGAGAAGAACGTCTCGCGCAAGCACGGCCGGCTGCTGCGCGAGGCGGGGCAGTTCTTCATCGAGGACCTGAACAGCTTCACCGGCATTCGCGTCAACGGCGAGAAGATCGCCGGCAAGCAGGTGGTCAACGAAGGCGACCTGATCCAAATCAGCGAATACGACCTGTCGCTGCAGGCCGCGCCGGGCGAGAAGCCTGGCGAAGAAGAGCCCGAAGAGGAAGCCGACGAGGTCACCGACGTCGGCCCCCGGCCCACCGCGCCGCCCGAAGATGCCGAAGCGCGAAAGATGGCCGTCACCGCCACCATCCGCCTCTCGGACTTGAAGCAAGAGGAGCCTTCGCAGGCCCAGACGGACATTCCGCAGGCCGAGCGGCCCAAGCTGGTGGGCATCTCCGGCACTTATCGCGGCAAGGAGCTGGTGCTCGATCGCACTCCCATCCGCCTGGGGCGCAGCGGGGAGAACGACGTGGAGATCGATCACCCGTCGATCTCGCGCAAGCAGTGCAGGCTGCACCTGGAGGGCGGCACCTGGAAGGTGATGGACGCCGAGAGCCGCAACGGCGTACGCGTCAACGGCGAGCCCTATGCAACCATCGGGTTGCGCCACGGGGACGTGCTGGAGATTGGTCATCTGCGCTTCGCCTTCGTCGCGGCGGGGCAGGCGTTCAAGCTGCCGGCGGAGTTCACGCCCGTGCCTGGTTCGATCTCGAGCGCGCAGCCCTCGAGCAACAAAGGCCTGCTCATCGGCGCCGCCGTGGTGGTGGCCGTCATCGCCGCTGGGGCATTCTTCGTCGTGCAGCGCAAGGCGGAGTCGCACGAAGCCGAGCAGACCTTCGCGCTGCGCAGCATCGACGAGGCCGTCTCGGCGCACCGCTACAGCGAGGCGCGCCGCGATCTCGAAGCCGCCCGCCGCGCGGGGGTGAAGCCCGCGGCGCTCGCGGCCTACGCCGCCGTCGAGGACGAAGCCCGCAGCGAAGATCTGTACGGTGAGATGCAGTCCGCCGCGACCTCGCAGGACTGGGAGCGCGCGCGCAAGCTCCTGCCGGTCCTCACCTCGAGCAAGACGTACTACGGCGCCAAGGCGGCGGAGAAGGCAGAGGCCATCACCGCTGGTTACGTCAACCTGCACGTGGCCGCGGCCGCGCTCATGAAGGACAAGGACAACGCCGGCTGCCTCTCGGAAGCGCAGCTGGCGTTGACCGCCAATCCGCAGAGCGCCGACGCGCAGTCGCTGGTCCAGACCTGCAAGCAGCCTCAAGCGGCCGCGGCGGCACCGGCAGCGGCGGCGCCCGCTCCGCCCGTCCGCTCGGCCAGCGTCGCCGCGCCGCGCACCGGCAATCACGACCCCGAGGCCCGCCAGCTCATCCTCGACGGCAACGCGAAGCTGCAGAGCCAGGACACCGACGGCGCCGTCGCGCTCTACCAGAAGGCCATGGCCCTCAAGCCCTCGAACGGCGTGCTGAGCGGCGCCTATCGCAGCATGGGCATCGCCTCGATGCGCGCCGGCAACGTCGAGCAGGGCGCGAAGTACTACCGCCTCTACCTGCCGCTCTGCACCAACCCCACCGAGAAGGCGCAGCTGCAAAAGACGCTCGCCGAGTACGATGCCGCGCGCCAAAAGTAGGCGGTGTGACTACCGTCACGACGGTAGACGCTCCACTTGATAGACAGTAGGATTGACTCCGTTAGGGGGCCTGCAAAGTGGACATCCGCACTCTCGTCGTCGATGACGATCAGGATTCGTGTGATCTGATCGAACGCATCCTGAAGAAGGAAGGCTATCGGGTCGCAACGCTGACCGACCCGCACAAGGTGGAAGACGAGCTCCGCAAAGCCGAGGTGCACCTGGCCATCGTGGATCTCAAGATGCCAGAGGTCTCCGGCCTCGACGTCGCGCAGCTGATCAAGCGGCACGACTCGGACTGCTCGGTCATCCTCATGACCGGCTACGCCACCTTGGACTCGGCGGTGTCGGCGCTGCGCTACGGCGTGGTCGACTACCTGAAGAAGCCGGTCCGCGAGGACGAGCTGGTGGGAGCGGTGAGGCGCGCGCTGGCCGCGAAGGGCTTGTCGCTGCTTCCGGAGGAGGAGCTGCACCGGAACATCGGCTCGGCCATCCGCGACTTGCGCAAGAAGCGCACGCTGACGCTCAAGCAGCTGGCCAAGCGCACGGGGCTGTCCGTCTCGCTGCTCTCCCAGATCGAGCGGGCCGAATCGAGCGCGAGCGTCACCTCGCTCTACAAGATCGCCCACGCCCTGAAGATCCGCCTGCCAGAGCTCTTCGCCCGCGTCTAAGGCTCTCTCTTCGGATCAACCGCGAAGTCGCGGTGAGAACTGCTTTTCAGCCGAGGACGACCAGCACGTCGCCTTCGCTGACGGCTTGGGTTTCCTTGCAGCGAATTTCGGTGACCTTGCCGTCGTCGGGGGCCTCGACGGGCATCTCCATCTTCATGCTCTCGAGGATGACCAGCACGTCGCCGGCCTTCACCTGATCGCCGACCTTGGTTTCGATCTTCCAGACGGTGCCGGTGATGTGCGCGGGGACGTCCATGGTTTTCAGAGCCTCTCGAGAAAGTGGGTGTCCAGCTCGCCGCGAGCGAATGCCTGGCTCGCGAGGATCTTCTGGTGCAGCGGAATGTTGGTCTTCACGCCTTCGACATGGAAGCTTTGCAGCGCGGTGGCCAGCTGCGCGGTCGCCTGCGCGCGCGTGGGCGCGTGCGAGATGATCTTGGCCAGCAGCGAGTCGTAGAAAGGCGTCACGGTGTCGCCCGCCTTGTAGCCCGAGTCGATGCGGATGCCACCGTGAAAGGCACCGTCGGGCGGGACGGGCGTGTCGAAGCGCTTGACCGGGCCCGGCGAGGGAAAGAACTTCACCGGATCTTCGGCGTTGATGCGGCACTCGATGGCGTGGCCGTCGGTCTTCACGTCGCCCTGCCCGAACTGCAGCGGCTCGCCCGCGGCGATGCGCAGCTGCAGCTGGACCAGGTCGAGACCCGCCGTCGCCTCGGTGACCGGGTGCTCGACCTGGAGACGCGCGTTCAGCTCGATGAAGAAGATCTCGCCGTTGGCGAAGAGGAACTCACAAGTTCCGGCGTTGGCGTAGCCTACGGCCTTGGCGGCGCGCAGGCCCGCCTCCATGAACTTCTGCAACAGCTCGGGCTTGCCGTCGAACGCCGGCGCCGGCGCCTCCTCGACGACCTTCTGGTGGCGCCGCTGGATGGAGCACTCGCGCACGCCCACCGCCAGCGTCATGCGGCCGTCGCCCAGGATCTGCACCTCGACATGCCGGGGTAGCTCGAAGTAGCGCTCGAGGTAGACGGCGTCTTTGCCGAAGGAAGCGCGCGCCCGATCCGCACAGGCTCTCAGCGCCTTCACCAGCTCTGCGTCGTCGCGCGCGACCTGCATGCCGATGCCGCCGCCACCCGCGGCTGCCTTCACCAGCAGCGGAAACCCGACGGAAGCAGCGGCCGCTTTCGCCGAGGCTTCGTCGCCGACGTGACCCAGACTGCCAGGCACGACGGGCACTCCGGCGTCTCGCATCACGGCGCGCGCTTGCGCTTTGTCCTTGAGCGAGCGCATGGCCGACGGCGGCGGACCGACGAAGACCAGCCCCGCCTCGGCGCACGCCTGCGCGAAGTCGGCCTGCTCGGAGAGGAAGCCATAGCCGGGGTGGATGGCTTCAGCGCCTGCCTGCTTCGCGGCGGCGATCACCTTCGCGCCGTCCAGATAGCTCTCGCGCGGCGCTGCCGGACCCAGCCGCACCGCCTCGTCGCAGGACTGCACGTGGAGCGCGTTGGCGTCGGCGTCGGAGTAGACCGCGACCGTCTTCACACCGAGCGCTTTGGCGGCGCGGGCGACGCGGCAAGCGATCTCGGATCGATTGGCGATGAGTATCTTGCGGAACAACTTTCGCCTCCAATGCGACTCGGAGCCGCCGCGCATAGCACGGATGCGGCCGGCGCGCCGGACTCTACTCCAAGAAAAGTCACGGGGGGCTCGTTGACCGCGCTCCGAGGTCCCGCTTAGTCTTCTGCAAGTCGAAGGGGGCAGCTTTGGGGAGCGGGCGGAAAACCAGCAAAGCACGGCGAGCGACGGCTTCGGTCGTCGATCTCTCGTCGGTGCGCGCGCAGAAGAAGCGCGAGCTGGCGGAGCGCCGCGTCCGCACCGCCATGACCGAGAACCGGCACGCGCTCACCCGCCTCTTCGCCAGCGGCCTCATCTTCACGCAGAAAGGTTCGCGCGCCGGGCGGGATCTGCTGCTCGCGCACCAGGCGCTGCTCAAGGTGGTGGACGTCTTCACGCGGCTGACGGACGCGGCGGCGAGCGATGATCACGCGCTGAAGAGCCGCGCGGAAGAGGTGTTCGGCACGCTGGACGCGCAGCTGGCGCGGACCGCTCAGCTCACGCAGCGCACCGGAGAGTTCCTTTCCGGCCGCCGCGGCGATTAGGTCAAGCTTCCTCGAGCGCCAATCGCCGGTGGATCGAGCCAACACAGAGAGTACGGTAACCAAACAAATCGATTTCGAAGCAACCTGGCAACAGGCGGCCGTAATCGTTGGTGCTCGCGTCCAGGTAGCCAACGCTGGTGGCGAATTTGAAAGTCGAGGCCTCAGGCGCGTCGCGCAGGCGCGGTTGAAACGGGACTAATGCCATCGCTAGTCTCGCGACATTTGACGGCGTGTCGCGGTAGCTGATTTGGATCCGCAGTGAAGTGCGCATCGAGCCGTGAACGACGCCCGCGGTCTCGCCGGTCAGCATGTATTCGACGCCCGCTTCACTGAGCGCGACGAGTATCCGGCCAAGCCCATTGGCTTCGGCCACCGGCCGCCGCGAGACGTCAAATTGCCCGGCGCGCCGCAGCTCGGCAACCAACGCCTGCATTTCGATCAGCCTCTCGAAGCGCGCCTGAACCGTGAGCTTGAGATTCTCGCGCAGCATCGTCCGATCGAAGCTCTTCTTATAGTGCTCAATCACCGGATCGATCGACAAACTCATGCCTGTAGAGTAGCTCAAGGCGACTTTACTCGTCGCCGGCTACTCCCCGTTGCGGAGGAAGGTGGGGATGTCCAGCTCGTCTTCGCTGGCGCCCGTCATCTGCCGCAGCTCGTCCCAGGAGATGTGGCGAACCGGCTTCTCGCCTGGCTGCCCGCGACCCGGCGGCGGCGGCGGAGTCGCCTTGGCCTGGCCCGGAGAGGCCTTGACCTGACCGGGAGAAGGCCGGGCGGCGGGCGGCGGCGTGGCGTTGCGAATCTCGGGAGTGCGCGCGGCGCGCATGCCCGGCGCGGGCTCGGTCACGTTGGGCAGCGCGAGCGAGCCCTGCGGCGGCGAACGCAGCGGACGGGTGTTCTCGGCCCGCTCGTTGCGCCCTTCCCGCCGCGAGTCGCGCGCGGTGAAGCCGGTGGCGATGACGGTGATCTTCAGCGCGTCGCCCATGTCGTCGTTGATGACGCTGCCGAAGATGATGTTGGCCTCGTCGTGCGCCGCCTCTTGAATCAAGGAGCAGGCGTGGTTGATCTCCGACAAGGTCATGGTCGAGCTGGAGGTGATGTTGATGAGGATGCCGGTGGCCCCGTCGATCTGCACGTCCTCGAGCAGCGGGCTCTCGATGGCCATCTTCGCGGCCATCACGGCCCGCTGATCGCCGGTGGCCGTTCCGGTGCCCATCAGCGCGACGCCCATGTTGCTCATGATGGTGCGCACGTCGGCGAAGTCGACGTTGATGAGGCCGGGGATGGTGATCAGATCCGAGATGCCTTGGACGGCATTCAAGAGGACTTCGTCGGCCTTCTTGAAGGTCTCGAGCAGCGTCGTCCGCTCGTCGGCGACCTGGAGCAGGCGCTGGTTGGGAATGGTGATGAGCGTGTCGACCGCGTTCTTGAGCTCGCTGATGCCGTGGTCGGCCTGCTTGAGGCGACGCTTGCCTTCAAACACAAACGGCTTCGTCACCACGCCAACCGTGAGTGCGCCCACGCTGCGGGCCAGGTCGGCGATGATGGGCGCTCCGCCCGTGCCGGTGCCGCCGCCCATTCCGGCGGTGACGAACACCATGTCCGCGCCCTCGAGCGCGGCCAGGATCTTGTCCCGATCCTCGAGCGCGGCCTGGCGGCCCATCTCGGGATTCGCGCCGGCGCCAAGGCCCTTGGTGACCTGGGCCCCGAGCTGGATCTTGGTGCTGGCGCGGTTGTGCTGCAGGGCCTGGCAGTCGGTGTTGGCGGCGATGAAGTCGACGCCGGTCAGGCCGGCGAGGATCATCGTGTTGAGCGCGTTTCCGCCGCCTCCGCCAACGCCCACGACCTTGATCTTCGCGCCGAGCTCGCCGTGCAAGTCATTGTTCATGTGCGTCTCCCGTAAGCCTAACGGCTCCGGCTGCTAGAAAAGTTCCTTGATCCAACCGAGAAAGCGCTTCTTGACCGAAGCCGGATCGGCCGAGAACGACCGGCCGCCCTCCTTGCCTTCGCGCAGTCCGTACAAGAGCAGTCCGACCGCCGTCGCGTGCTGCGGGCTGGTGACTACGTCAGTGAGTCCGCCGATACCGCGCGGCAGTCCGCGCCGCACCGGCAAGCCGAGGACCTCTTCCGCCAGCTCCGGCATGCCGTGCAGGTTGGTGCAGCCGCCCGTCAGCACCACGCCGGAGGCGAGCAGATCTTCCTGACCGGCCTTCTGGATCTCGCGCTGCACCAGCTGGAACAGCTCTTCCACGCGCGGCTCGATGATCTCGCAGAGGATGCGGCGCGAGAGCACGCGCGGCGCCCGGCCGCCGACCGACGGCACCTCGATGGTGTCGTCCTTGTCGATGGTCGCGCCTTGCGCGCTGCCGAACTTCACCTTGATCTTTTCCGCCTCGTGCATGGGCGTCCGCAGGCCGACGGCGATGTCGTTCGTCAGGTGGTTGCCGCCCAGCGGAATGACCGAGGTGTGCTGGATGGCGCCGGCCGAGAAGATGGCCACGTCGGTCGTGCCGCCGCCGATGTCCACCAGCGCCACGCCCAGCTCTTTCTCTTCGTCGGCGAGGACGGCTTCAGCAGAGGCCAGAGGCTCGAGGACGATGTCGGCGACGGTCAGCCCGGTGCGGCCGCAGCACTTGATGATGTTCTGCGCCGACGAGACCGCGGCGGTGACGATGTGGACCTTGGCTTCCAGGCGCACGCCGCTCATCCCGAGCGGCTCGTGGATGCCGTCCTGTTCGTCGATGATGTATTCCTGTGGCAACACGTGGAGGATCTCGCGGTCCTGCGGAATGTTGATGGCCCGCGCCGCGTCGAGCACCCGGTCGATGTCGCCCTGGCGCACTTCCTTCTCTTTCACCGCCACCACGCCCTGCGAGTTGAAGCCGCGGATGTGGCCGCCGGCGATGCCCGCGTAGACCGAAGTGATCTCCGCGCCGGCCATCACCTCCGCCTCTTCGACGGCGCGGCGGATGGAGGCCACGGTGGCCTCGATGTTGATGACCACGCCCTTGCGCAGCCCGCGCGAGGGATGGGTGCCGATGCCGATGACATCGATGCCGTCGGCCGTCCTCTCGCCGACGATGCAGCAGATCTTGGTGGTGCCGATGTCCAGCCCGACGATGATCTCGCCCTTCTTCTGCGCCATGTGGCTACCTCTTCTCGGCCAGCGTGGCGGCGGCCTCAGCAGGGCGCGCCGGATTGTCCAAATTGATCTTCGCAGCGTGCTCGCCGCGGCGGGCCAGGGCCGCGCGCATCGACGAGAGCCTGCGCAGCTTCAGCTGCCAGTCGGTCGACCCGAGCTTCACTTCCTGCACGCCCGTGCCGTCGCGGGCGAAGAGCGTCACCGCCTGGTCGTCCTCGAGGCGCAGCTCCGACAGGTCCGAGACGGCAAAGCCCGCGGTGCGCCAGGTGTCGAGGAAGTGCAGCGCGTGCAGCAAACGCAATTCGCGCTGCGGCTCGATGCGCGAGAGCCCGCTGACGATGGGAAGATCGAGGCCGTCTTCCGGAGCGGCGCGCTTGAAGAGCTTGCCCTGCTCGTCCAGAACGTAGAGGCCGCCCGCCTGCACCAGCGCCGCCGGATGGTGCTCGAGCACGTTCACTTCGATGGTGGCCGGCAGCTTGCGCGTCAGCCGCGCGGCCGCGACCCACGGATGCGCTTCGATGCCGTGCGCGGCCTGCAGGAGATCGACGCGGAAGAGGTTGTCTCCGGTCTTGATGCTGCCGCGCGCGAGCAGCTCTGCCTCGGTCGCGTGGACGAGGCCCGTGAAGTGGATTTCGCGAACGCCGAAGACCGGCGAGTTGCTGGCCCAGCGATAGCCGTAGAAGCAGCCCGCGCCCAGCGCGCCGCTCAGCACGGCGGCGGCGAGCGTGCGCAAGACCGCGCCCAGCACGGCGCGGACGCTGCGTTTCTCTTCCTGGGCGGCGGCCCGGCGGACCTGCGCGTTCTGCATCGCGGCGAGGCTCATGCGCGCACCTCGGCATGGTGAAGCTCGGGCGGCAGCGGCGGCTCGAAGCGGCCGACGAGCCGGACCTCTGGCTGCAATTCAATCCCGGTGGCTGCCAGCACGGCCTTGCGGGCCATGGCGATCAGCTCGACGACGTCCGCGGCCTTGGCACCGCCCAGGTTGACGATGAAGTTGGCGTGCTTCTCGCTGATCTGCGCGTTGCCTTTTTGAAACCCTTTCAGGCCTGCGCTCTCTATGAGACGGCCGGCGAAGTTGCCCTGCGGGTTGACGAAGACCGAGCCGGAGTTGGGCTGCGTCAGCGGCTGCGTGGCGCGGCGGCGCTCGACGTCGGCCTTGGCGGCGCGCTGCTGCTCGAGCACCTCCGCGTCCGAGCCGCGGCGGATCTTGCAACGCGCGCGCGTCACGACCGCGCCCTTGGGCAGCTCGCAGTGGCGATAGGCCAGCCGCAGCGCCGCGGCTTCGATCTGGCGCAGACCGTCGGGAGTGGCGATCTCGACCGAGAGCAGGTGGTCGGCCATGCAGCCGCCAGGGGTGCCCGCGTTCATGGCCACCATGCCGCCGATTGTGCCGGGAATTCCCGCGGCCCAGGCGACGCCGACGCCGCGCTGCTCTTTGGCGATGCTGAGGAAGCGCGCAATGGGCGCGCCCGCGCCCAGCGTGACCACGACGTGATCGCCCGCCTCCTCCACCTCTTCGGTGCAGAAGTCCGGCGCGATGCGAATGACCGCGCCTTCGACGCCGCCGTCGCCGACGATGGTGTTTGCGCCGCCGCCCAGCACCACCCAGCGCAGTCCGTTGGCCGCGAGGATGCGCAGCGTCTCCACCAGCGCCTCGGGCGTGCGCGGCTTGACCCAGAAGCGCGCCACGCCGCCGACGCGCACGCTGGTGCGCGCCGCCAGCGGCACGTTCTCCAGGACCTCGCCCTGGGCGGCTTTGCGCAGACCGTCGATCATGCGAGCAGCTCCAAGAGCTCTTCGCCCGCATGGGTGATGTCGCCCGCGCCCAAGGTCAGCACCAGATCGCCTTCGCGGACGCGCTCGCGCAGCTTCGTCGCCAGCTCGATGCGATCGACGAAGGTGGCGTCGCGGTGGCCGCAAGCCTTGACCGCCTCGTGCAGCCGCGCGCCGGTGATGCCGGGAATGGCGTCCTCGCCGGCCGCATAGATCTCGGTGAGGACGACGGTGTCCGCGTCATTGAACGCGGTGGCGAAGTCGCCCATGAGATCGCGCGTGCGCGTGTAGCGGTGCGGCTGGAAGGCGCAGACGATGCGGTGCTGCGGAAACGAAGCGCGCGCGCCGGCCAGCGTGGCTTTGATCTCGGCCGGGTGGTGACCGTAGTCGTCCACCACAGTGACGCCGCGCCTGGTTCCGCGGACCGTGAAGCGCCGCTGCACGCCCTGGAACTGGCCCAGCGCCTCGGCAGTGACGTTGAACGGAATGCCCAGCTCGTGCGCCACCGCGCAGCAAGCCAGCGAGTTGAGCACGTTGTGCGCGCCCACCATCTTGAGGGTCACTTCGCCTTGAACGGCGCCGCGGTGACTCACCACGAACTTCGATTCGAAGGGCGCGAGGCGCACGTTGTCGGCGCGCCAGTCGGCCTGCGGAGAGACGCCGTAGGTGACGTGGCGTTTGGTGAGGCGCGGAATCAGGTGCTGCACCACCGGGTGGTCGATGCAGAGCACCGCGAGGCCGTAGAACGGGACGCGATCGGCAAAGTCGACAAAGGCCTGCTGCAGCGCCTCGATGGTGCCGTAGTAGTCCAGGTGCTCGGGGTCGACGTTGGTGACCACGGCGATGACGGGCGAGAGGCGCAGGAAGGAGCCGTCGCTCTCGTCGGCCTCGACGACCATGAGGTCGCCGCGGCCAAGCTTCGCGTTGGAGCCCAAGGCGTTCAGCTTGCCGCCGACGACCGTGGTCGGATCGAGGCCGGCGTGCGCCACGACCGTGGCTATCAATGAAGTGGTCGTGGTCTTGCCGTGCGAGCCGGCAATGGCGACGCCCTCTTTGAGGCGCATCAGCTCGGCCAGCATCTCGGCGCGGGGAATGACGGGGATGCCGCGGTCGCGCGCCGCGATCACTTCCGGGTTGGTCTTGCGGACGGCGCTGGAGGTGACGACCACGTCGACGTCGGCGGCGACGTTGTCAGAGCGGTGGCCCTCCATGATGACGCCGCCCAAGGACGCGAGGCGGCGGGTGATGTCGCTGCCCTTGAGGTCCGAGCCACTGACGCCATAGCCGAGGTTCAGGAGGAGCTCGGCGATGCCGCTCATCCCGATCCCGCCGACTCCGACGAAGTGGATCTTGACCTTTTTGTTGCGAAACACGTTGCAGCCCTCCGAGCAGACGCTTCCTACCCTCGCGCGCGAATGTACTCGATTCGATCTACGATAATCAATAGCCGACCTTCACTGGAATCTACTTGCGACCGCCCGGCAGATGACGACCATCGCGAACCAGACGATCGCGACACAACGAAACGCATACGTCCGCGATTTCACGGGCAGCTTCGGGCCTGCCCAGCACCCCCGAGGCGCGTGACATCTTGGTGAGCTGCGACCGGTCCGCCTCCAAACCGCGCAGCTGATCGGCCAGCTTCTGCCCGGTCAGGTCCTTCTCCGGGAAGAGCTGCGCGGCGCCGGCCTGCACCATGCTGCGGGCGTTGACGGTCTGGTGATCGTCGGCGGCGAAGGGAAACGGCACCAGCAGCGCCGGCTTCTTGCACACCGTCAGCTCGGCGATGGTGGTGGCGCCGGCGCGGCAGACCAGGAGATCCGCTTCGGCGTAGGCGCGCGGCATGTCATCGATGAAGGCCACCGCGGTCGCCTCCATGCCTAGCGCCTTCAGCTTCTCGTAGCGCGCCGCGATCTCCGGCTGATCCTTCACGCCGGTCTGGTGCAGCACGTGCAATTTGGGGCCGATCTGCGGCGCCAGGATCTCCAGCGCCTCGACGACGCGCAGGTTGAGCATGTGCGCGCCCTGCGAGCCGCCGGTGATGAAGATGCTCAGCCGCTCTCCGGGAACCTTGGTGTGCAGGTAGTTGTCCAGGAAGGCGCGGCGGATGGGGTTGCCCAAGAGGTGCGTCTTCTTGCTGGGAAAGCCCGCCGCGGCTTCGGGAAAGGCGGTGAAGACCGCGCGGACGATCTTGCCCAGCGTGCGGTTGGTGAAGCCCGGCAGCGCGTTCTGCTCCTGGATGGCGGTGGCGATGCCCATCAGCCACGCCGCGAAGACCACCGGCCCGCTCGAGTAGCCGCCCACGCCGACGACGACGTCCGGATCGAACTGCCGCAAGATCCGGATCGACTGGAAGAGCGAACGCGGCAGCCGGAAGAGGCCTTTGATGAGGCCGAAGAAGCCCTGCCGCTTCAAGGGGCCCACGTCGATGATGCGCAGCGGATAGCCGGCCTTGGGCACCTCGCGCGCCTCGATGCCGCGGGCGCTGCCGACGAAGAGCACGTCGTTGCGCGGGTGGCGCGTCTTCACCTCTTCGCCGAGCGCGAGGCCCGGGAAGAGGTGTCCGCCGGTGCCGCCGCCGGCAACCAGGAGCCTCATCGCTGCGCCCCCACTCCGCGCTGCAAAAAGCCGCCGGGGCCGCCGCTGATGGAGAGCAAGATTCCCGCCGCCAGACAGGAGGCAATGACGCTGGTCATTCCATAGGAGAGGAACGGAAGCGCCATTCCCTTGGTGGGCAGCAGCGCCAGCGCCATTCCGGCGTTGACCAGGGCTTCGAGTGAGATGAGCAACGTGAGTCCGAGCGCCAGCCAGCAGCCGAAGGCGTCCGGAGCCGCGTGGGCGGCTTTGATGCCGCGCCAGACGAGGATGCCGAAGAGCACCAGCACCGACGCCACGCCGGCGAAGCCCAGCTCTTCTCCGATGATGCTCAAGATGAAGTCGGTGTGCGCGGCGGGCAGGAAGAAGAGCTTCTGGTGGCTCTCACCCAGGCCCACGCCGAACGAGCCGCCGGCGCCAAAGCCCAACAGCGACTCGACGGTTTGATAGCCGTGGCCCTGCGGATCCTTCCACGGATCCAGGAAGGTCAAGACGCGCTGCAAGCGATAGCGGGAATGCCAGACGAGGAACGCCACCACCGGCGCCGCCGCGCCAATCAAGGCAAACAAGTAGGTCAGCCGCGCGCCGGCGACGAAGAGCAGCGCGAAGGTGACGCAGCCCAGGACCACGGTGGTGCCGAAGTCCGGCTCCCACAAGAGCAAGGCGCCGAAGAGGCCGAGCATCACCAGGTGAGGCAGGAA
>DATBAA010000321.1:0-2582 GCA_036271755.1 Myxococcales bacterium
CTTCACGGCTACGGGTTCGCCCGCTTGCAAGGCGCAGGTCGCCGAGGGCGTGCTGCTCTTGCACTCCTTCGTCTACGAGGACGCGCGCGAGGCGTTTCGCAAGGCGGACTGTCCGATCGCCCGCTGGGGCGAGGCCATGACCTACGACCATCCGCTCTGGGGCGAGGAGAACCTGGCCGCCGGACGAGCTGCCTTGGCCAGGCTGACTGCTACCAAGGTCTCAACGCTCGAAACCGGGCTGATTGAGGCGGCGCGCGCGCTCTACGGCGAAGGCGATTGGGAGACGCGCCACGAAGCCTGGCTGGCGAAGCTGGCCGAATTGCACGCGCAGCTTCCCCAAGATGACGAAGCCGCGCTCTTCTACGCTTTGGCGCTCTACGTAAATTCGCACCACGGCAAGGACGTGAAGCGGGCCATGGAGGCGGTGGCCATCGCGCAGGACGTCTTCACCCGCAACCCCGATCATCCGGGCGCGGCTCACTATCTGATCCACGCCGCCGATACGCCTGACCACGCGATCCTGGCCCTGAAAGCGGCCCGGCGCTACGCGCAGATCGCGCCGGCCTCGTCGCACGCGCTGCACATGCCGTCGCACATCTTCGTGCAGCTGGGGATGTGGAAGGACGTCGAGAGCTCCAATCTGGCGGCCTTCACTGCCAGTGAAAAGCGTCCGCGACCTGATTGGCATTCGTATCGTTGGCTGGCGGCGGCGCGGCTCGAGCTGGGCAAGCCGCAGCTGGTGCTGCCCATGCTGGAGATGCTGCGCGATCGGATGGCTTCCAACAAGTCTGCCGAGCTGCGCTGGGTCTATGCGCAGATGGCGCAAATGTATCTCTCACAAGCCGCTTATGACGAGAAGCTGCTGGCCCCGCTGCACGACCTGCCGGGCGAGGAGGACAGCGCCGCGGGCGGGCACATTTCGTACAACCTCTACGCGCAGTCGTCCGAGCTGGAGACGCGGCTGGAGCACGCGGCCATGCAGGGCGACGAAGCCAAGGCGCGAGAGCTCGCGGCCGCCGATGAGGCGCTGAAGCTCGCGCCCGAGCGCGCTCACTTGCTCTCCGCGGCGCGCATCGCCCAGGCCCGGTCGGTGCGCGATCCGGGCTCGCTCAACGAGGCCACCCAGGCCACGCGCGCGCTGGCCGACTTCGACGACGCGCAGCCCGTGAGCGGACCTGCGGAGTCCACGCCGGCGCGCGAGCAGCTGGGAGATCTCTTGATGCGCACGCACCGCTACATCGAAGCCGAGCGCGAGTTTCACAAGGCGCTGGAGCTGCGGCCCAACCGGCTGCACGCGCTGAGGGGGCTGCAAGAATCCGCGCTGGGCGCGGGCGAGATGCAGGTCGCCTCGTCGGCCCAGGCCCAGATCACGCGGCAGGTGCAGTAGTGCCGACGCCCGCGCGCAGCATCGCCGCCGAAGTGCTGCAGAGAGTTGCCTCCGGCGGCGCCTTCGCCAACCTCGCGCTGGACGCGGCGCTCCGCCAGGCGGGCGTCTTGGAGCCGCGCGAGGCCGCGCTCGCCACCGAGCTTTCGTACGGAACGCTGCGCTGGCAGCTGCAGCTCGATCGGGCCATCGCGGCCCACAGCGACCGGCCGCCCGCGGAGCTGGACGAGAACGTCGTCATCGCGCTGCGGATGGGCGCCTTCGAGCTGCTCCATCACGCGAAGGTGCCGGCCCACGCGGTGGTCAACGAGGCGGTCGAGCTGGCCAAGGCGTTGGGCTCTGCCCGGGCGTCGGGCTTCGTCAACGCCGTGCTGCGCAAGCTGGCGGAGACGCGCGCGCCGCCGGCGCCGCCGTCTCGCGAGGTGGACCCCGCCGGATACATCGCGGCGTTGACCGCGCATCCGCGCTGGCTGACCGATCGGTGGCTCGCCTGGTTTGGCTTCGACGAGACGTTGAAGCTGTGCGAGGCCAATCAGCTGATCGCGCCCGCGACGGTGCGTGCGCGACGTGGCAAGCGCGACGAAGCCATGCAGGCGTTGAAGGCCGCGGGCTTGGAAGTGACTCCGGGCCGGTACGCTCCGGAGGCCTTGGTGCTGGGCGCGGGCGCGCCGCCGGCCCTGGACATCGAGGGCCACGAAGAGGGTCTCTTCCAAGCGCAAGACGAAGCCGCGCAGCTGGTCTCGCTCTTCTGCGCGCCAGAGCCTTCCTGGCGCGTGCTCGACGCTTGCGCGGCTCCGGGCGGCAAAGCCTGCCACCTGGCGGAGCTCGCGGGCTCGGTGCTGGCCGTCGATCTGCACGCGCGCAAGGTGAAGCAGATCGCGGAGGCTGCCCGGCGGCTGGGGCTCACGAATCTGGAGGTTCTCGCCGCCGACGCGGGGCTGCCCATTCCGGGCGCGGTCGAGGCGAGCTTCGATCTGGTGCTGCTCGACGCGCCCTGCTCCGGCCTGGGGACACTGCGCCGCCATCCGGAAGTGAAGCTGCGCCGCACCGCCGCCGACGTCGACAGGCTCGCCTCGCTGCAGGCCAAGCTGCTCGCATCCGTCCAGCGCTACGTCAAGCCGGGCGGGCTCCTGGTCTATGCGCTCTGCACGCTGACCCGCGAAGAGTGCGACGAGCAGGTGCAGCGCTTCATGAAGGC
>DATBAA010000322.1:0-7222 GCA_036271755.1 Myxococcales bacterium
GGGCATGATCGAGAACGCCGTCACCAAGACCGGCGGCAACGACTTCAAGGTGGACACCAGCTTCACCTTCAACCCCACCTGGCTGTCGGCGAAGAACAACTTCCCCGCCAACCAGCCCGCGTTCTTCAACGGCTTCGTCGAGAACCCGAACCCGGCGCCGGCCACCTCGTTCTACAGCCCGGTGTTCAACATCGGCGGCCCCATCATCAAGGACCAGCTCTGGTTCTACGCGAGCTACCAGCAGAACTTCTCCAACCGCGAGAACGCCATCTCCATCCTGGGCCAGAACTACAACCGCAACACCGAGACCACCACCACGCTGGGCCGCTTCAAGCTCACCTGGCAGCCCACCACCAAGGACCGCGTCACCGTCGGCTTCAACCTCGACCGCAACGTGATCAACAACGACGACGGCACCTCGTCGGTCACGGACCAGGCCGAGACCAGGCTCAACCGCGGCGGCGAGTTCGGGCTGCTCAACTACACCCACAACTTCACCGACTCGGTGCTCTTCTCGCTGGAGACGGGCGTCACCTTCGAGGAGTCGGACCAGGACCCGCAGAGCCGCGACTACACCACGCCCGAGCACTTCGACATCGCGCAGCGCATCGCCCAGTTCAACGCCGACAGCATCTCCATCGACCAGCAGGGCAACTTCGTGCACGAGTCGAAGTACCGCATCCAGTTCGACCCCAGCCTCTCCTGGACCATGAAGGGCCTGGGCACGCACCAGATGAAGGCCGGCGTCCAGTACAACTGGCTCATCGACCGGCAGGTGGCGGGCGTCTCGGGCAACACGCGCTACATCGACTTCGGCGGCGTCTGCGACCCGACCAACCTGGCGGGCACGGCGCAGTTCTGCGACTTGAAGGAGACCTTCAGCGGCAACCAGACCGGCGGCTCGCTGGTGACGCGGGCGACGGCCAGCAACATCGGCGCCTTCATCCAGGATCGCTGGACCATCAACCGCCGCCTGACGCTCATCCCCGGCATCCGCCTGGACGTGGGCATCCTCTACGGCGACCCGTCGGCCAACCCGGCGCACGACGGCACCGGCCAGAAGCTCACCAACCTGGCCGGCCTCGGGCCGCGCTTCTCCTTCACCTACGACATCTGGGGCGACCGGCACACGCTGCTCGTCGGCAGCTACGGCCGCAACAACGACGTGGGCGACGCCTTCATCGCCCAGCACGGCAACCCGGCGCTCACCGAGTTCACCACCCGCTTCAACACCGCCAACAACAGCTTCACCGACTGCTCGGTGGTGCCGACGCCCGGCAACTGCACCATCACCGGCGGCCTGGGCGCGCGCAGCATTCCCTATCACTCGCTCTTCTCGCCGATGAAGCCGCCGCACGTGGACGAGGTCCTGGTGGGCCTGCACCACGAGGTCATTCCCGAGACGGTCATCGGCGTCGACTTCGACTACCGGCGCTACAGCAACATGTGGGAGGACATCGAGACCAACCGCATCTGGGATCCGACCGGCACCCAGATCATCGGCTACCAGAACCCGGCCAAGGCAGGCCAGTCGATCACCGTCTCCACCACCGCCAACGAGGCGTACCGCAAGTACCAGAGCATGGACCTCTGGGTGCAGGGCACGCCCGGCCGCTGGGACCTGCTGGCCTCGTACACGCTGGCGTACAACTGGGGCACCGTCTCCGACTACTTCGACGGCTTTTTGCTCAACCCGCGCATGAACCACTTCTACGACGGGTACGTGCCGGACGATCACCGCCACACCATCAAGGGCTCGGTCTCCTACCGCACGCTCTTCGGCCTCGACATCGGCGTGCGGCTCCAGTACCGCACGGGCTCGCCGCTCTGGGAGAGCTTCGCCAACCCGGCGGACTCCACCCAGCGCATCTACAAGTCGCCGCGCGGCACGGCGGCGCCCATCAGCTCCAGCACGGGCGCGCAGAACTTCAACGACCCGCAGCTCTACACCGAGATTCGCAACCCCGATCAGTTCACCCTCGACCTGCAGGCGCGGTACAACCTGGCCAACCTGCTGCACCTGAAGCAGCAGCGGCTGGACCTGGTGCTGCTGGTGGTGAACACGCTGAACGACCCGGAGGCGAGCGGTTTGTCGGACAGCTTCTCGGTGCGCAACAGCCGGTTCGGCCAGGCCTTCAGCCACTTCGCGCCGCTGCAGGCCGAGTTCCTTCTCCGGTACCGCAACTGATGCGCAGGCTCGCCGCCGCGCTCGCCGTCCTGCTCTCCTGCGCCGAGGCGCAGAAGCCGCCGGCGAAGCCTCCGCCGCCGCTCGGCCACAAGCTGACGGTCATCGGCATCAACGACACGCACGGCGCGCTCTTGGAGGCGCCGGCGCCGAAGTGGCTGCAGAGCCTGACCGGCGAGCCCATCGGCGGCGCGGAGTGGTTTGCCGGTTGGATGACCGCCGTCCGCGCCGACGCCGCCGCCAAAGGCAGCCAGGTGGTCATCCTCGACGCGGGAGACGAGTTCCAGGGCACGCTCATCTCCAACCAGTTTCGCGGCAAGAGCGTCACCGACGTCTACAACGCAGTGGGCGTGACCGCGTCGGCGTTGGGCAACCACGAGTTCGACTTCGGCATCCCGGTGCTGAAGGAGCGCATCGCGCAGGCTCACTATCCCGTGCTGGCAGCGAATGTTTTTTTGACCGGCACCAAGAACCGGCCCGACTGGCTGAAGCCCAGCGTGTTGATCGACGTGGGCGGCATCAAGGTGGGCATCATCGGGCTCGCCACCGTCGAGACGCCGCTGACCACCAACCCGGCCAACCTCGTGGGGCTGACCTTCGTTCCGGGCGGGCCGGAGTGCGCCACCGAGGCCGATGCGCTGCGGGCGCAGGGCGCGACGGTGGTGCTGGTGACGGCGCATGCGGGGCCCTTTCCGCCCGACAACGAGATCCAGAAGATCGCCACCGCCTGCAAAGGCCGCGCGGACGCCATCGTCAGCGGGCACCACCACACCGCCATCGGGCCGCCGCCCATGGTGGTGGAGGGCATTCCCATCGTGCAGTCGGGGTCCAAGCTGCAGAACTTTTCGATCATCGAGCTCGGGCTGGACGACGCGGGGCACGTGAAGGAGATCGCGGTCAACGACGGGACCACGCCCAAGCCGGGCGGGCCGCAGGCGCTCTTGCACAGCCAGGCGGCGCCGCTGACCGGCAGGGTGCCGAAGGGCATGGCGCAGGCTTCGCTCGACGAGCCGACGAACTGGCGCGGGCAGAAGATCGAGCCGGACGAGAAGGTCGCGGCCATCTTGAAAGAGTACGACGTGCAGGTGAAGAAGCTGCGCGACAGCCGCATCGGCGAGACGGCCGTCGATCTCCGCAAGGGCGGCCGCGACGACCTGCTGGCGAACCTCACCGCCGATGCGCTGCGCTCGGGCGCGGGCGGTGGCCTCAAGGCCGACTTCGCCTTCCAGAACTCCGGCGGGCTGCGCGTGCAGGAGATCGCCAAGGGCCCCATCACGTTTGGCCAGATCTTCGACCTCATCCCCTTCGACAACGAGCAGTACGTGCTCACCTTGACCGCGCAGCAAGTGCGCGATTCTCTCGAGGCGGTGCTGCACGCCGGCAAGGGTCCGCTGCGCGTCTCGGGCATGCGCTACCTGCTCGACTGGGAGAAGTATTCAGGCCTCGCCAAGGAGACGAAGAATCTGCCCTGGGGCGCGCTGATCACCAAGGTCACCGACTCGGACGGCAAGCTCGTCTGCGAGACGAAGAGCTGCACCGCGACTTCCTGCGAGGCCACCTGCTCGGAGACGAAGTACCGGGTGGCGGTGACGGACTTTCTCGCCAACGGCGGCGACGGCCTGACCATGCTGAAGGGCGCGCCCAAAGAGGTGGGCAGCGTGCTGGCGCGCGACATCATCGTCTCGTTCATCAAGGAGCACCAGCCGCTCACGCCCGAGCTGCTCGGCTCGATGAGCACCGGCGCGCAGCCGCGCTGGTCGCAGATCGGCGCGGCCCGGCGCGCCCAGACCGGCGAGTAGCCCCACGGACCGCCTGGTCGACATGGGCCTTGCGGGCCTGGTCTTTCTCGGGCTCCTCGTCTGGCTGCTGCGCAAGGTGCTGCGCGCGGCGCGGACCGAGCGCGATCTGGAGGGCGAGCGGCTCAGCGGCGCGCTGGCGGACGAGCTTCGCGCCGCCAAGGCGATCGCTGCCGCGTCGACCGCGCCGGGGCCGCGGCTGGTCATTCCCGAACCTGCTTCCGTCGAGCCGCTGGGACCGCTCGACGGCGCCGACGTCCGGGGCGCGACCGCCGAGCACCTGCAAGTCATCGAGAGCCAGGCTCTGGAGCGCGAGGCTTCGCTGCGCCTGAGCCACAAGGGCGAGAGCGACGTGCCGCGGCGCATCGAGGTGCTCTGGGCCAAGAGCACCGCCACCCACGCGGTCTGGTGCGAGCGGCGCCATGCGGCCACGCTGGCCGCCGCGGCGATGACGCGCGAGGTGATCTGCGTGGTGCGCGTCGAAAACGGCAAGCCCGGCGAGCGCTGGTCCTACTAACGGCGCCCGGATTGTGAGAGGAGCATTGGCCGTGCGGATCCCGGGCCCGGCGCGGAGCGCGTCCAACAGCGTCGGCGTCCTGCTCATCCTGCTGCTGACGGTCTTGCTCACCGCGCAGATCTTCGACCCCGCGCTGCAGCTCTTTGACCGCGATGCCGGCCGGGCCGAGTACTCCTTCAAGCAGTTCATGGCGCTGCGGCTGCGCGCGGGCGAGCTGCCGCTCTGGTTTCCGTGGACGGCCGCCGGCACTTCGATGCTGGGCGAGATGACGCCCGCGCTCTTCCACCCCGCGACGCTGCTCTATCTCTTCTTGCCGTTCGAGCTGGCCTTCAAGCTCAACCACGTGCTGCCGCTGCCGCTCGCGGGGCTGGGCGCGCTGCTGCTGGCGCGCAAGCTCGGCGCGGCGAGCTGGCAGGCCGCGCTCGCGGGCGTGGTCTATGCCGGCTCGGGCTATCTCGCGAGCATGAGCGCATCCAATGTGCACTACGCGCTCGGCGCCGCCGCGCTGCCGCTCGCGGTGCATGGCCTGCTGCGCTTTCTCGAGCGGCCCTCTGCCTTGCGTCTGCTCTGGGCCGGCTTCGCGCTGGCCTTGCCGCTGCTCGGGGGAGAGCCGCAGTCCGCGCTCCTGGCCGGCTATGGAGGCGTCGTCGCCGCGGTCTCGCTGCACGGTCTGCGCAGCCTGCGGCTCGTCGCGCTCTGGGGGGCCGCCGGCCTCTTGCTCTGCGGGCCGTCGCTGCTGCCGGGCCTTGCGCAGCTGCGGCGCAGCGCCCGCCACGAGGGCATCAGCGCCTTTGAGCGCCAGACCTTCAGGGCTACGCCCGTGCGCTTGCTCGGGCTCGCGCTGCCCTGGGCCTTCGACGACGCGCCGGAGCGGACCTTCCCGGACGGGCCGCTGCCGGCCTTCCGCGAATACTTCGCCGGCCCCACCGGCTCGGCCTTCGTCACCTCTTTCGCGCTCTCGCTGCCGGCGCTGCTGCTGGCGGCCTTTGCCCGCGGGCGCAAAGCGTTGCTGCTTGGCCTCTTGGCGCTCTTCTTCGCCATCGGCTCGCTCGGCACGGGCCTCGAGAATGCGCTGCCGGGGCTGTCGCTCTTCCGCTTTCCCGAGAAGCTGCTGGGCCCGCTGACGCTCTTGCTCGCGCTGCTGGCGGGGCTGGGCGCCGAAGAGGCCTTCGACACCCCGCGCACCGCAGGGCGCTTGGCGCTCGCCTCGTTCGGCGCGGCGGCGCTGCTGCTGGCCGTGCGCATGCTGCTGCTGCTGCGGGCAGAGCCATTCGTGAACGCGCTGCAGGAGCACGGGACCACGCACTCCGCCGGCGCGGCACAGGCGCTGCTCGCTTCGCTCGCCGCCAGCTGCCTCGCGCAGGCGTGCTTCGCTGCGGCGCTGGGGTTCATCGCCGGGGCGCGCTGGTTGCGGCCGCTGCCGCTCGCGCCGCTGCTCGCCGCCGTGCTCTGCACCGGGGCCGCCGTGCTCGCGAGCCGCGATCTCTTCTTCCTGGGCCCGCTCGAGCTCTTGCACGGGCCCTTCGTCATCGCCGACGAGCTGCGCGCGAAGGCCGGCCCGAGCCCGGGGCGCTGGCGCATCGACTCCGACCCGGACAAGGCGATGGAGGTGCCGGAGCTCGACCGCCGCACCGGCTATGCCGTCTGGACCTCGCAGGTGCTGGCGCCGCAGTTCAACGCGCTGGCGCAGGTCGAGTCGGTAGCCCTCTACGCTTCGCTCACCGACGCGGATTATCTCGACGCCTGGCACGCCTCGCCGGGCGCCATGACCAGCCTCTTCGGCGTCCGCTTCCTCATGCGCAGCCCCTGGGCGCTGACGGACGCCGAAGCGCGCGACAACAGCTTTGTCCGCACCGCCTTCGGCTTCTGGGTGCGCGAGGTGCCGCCGCAGCCGCGCGCGTTCCTGGTGGGCTGCGCGCGCGATCTGCCCAAGCCCCAGCAGCTGCTGCGGCTGGCGAGCCCGGAGTTCGACCCGCACCGCGAAGCGCTGGGCGCCGCGCTGCCCCGATGCGTTCCCGGACCGGCGGGCACGGTCGCGCTGCAGCGCAGCTCGCCGGAGCGGCTCGAGGCAAAGGTCACGGCCGCGCGCGAGGCGCTGCTGGTCTTCGCGGACCACTACGACCCGGGCTGGCGCGCGACGGTGGACGGCAAGAGCGCCAAGGTGATCGAAGCGGACCTGACCGCGCTGGCGGTCGAGTTGCCGCCCGGGAGCCACGAAGTGCAGCTCCACTTCTGGCCGTTGGGACTCACCGCGGGCCTCTGCTCCGCGCTCGCGACGATTTTGGGCCTGCTCGCCTTCGAGATCTTCAGCCGCGGGCGCCCGGGGTTGCGCGAGCGCCGCGGCGTCCCAAACGTAGGCGGATGAGAATCGCCATCGCGCTCTTCGCCTTGTCTCTTCCCGTCTTTGCCCAGGCGGGGCAGACCGCTCCCGGCACCACCGCCACCGAGCAGGACGGGGCGGCAAAGAGCATGAAGAAAGCCGGCGAGAAGCAGACCAAGAAGAAGAAGGCGCCGCGCAAGACCGGCAAGCCGGCGGACGACACCGCCACGACTCCGCCGCCGAAGTAGTCCTACTGCATGGCCGCCAGCGCGGCCGCGGCCGCGTCGAGCATGGGCTCCGCAACCACCGGCTTGCCCGTCGCGTGCTGCATCCAGAGGTCCGGCGTGACGTGGCCATAAGAAGCCGCGGCCTCGAACGCCTTGCCGCTCCCGGGCCCGCGCAGC
>DATBAA010000323.1:0-3080 GCA_036271755.1 Myxococcales bacterium
CGGATGATGGTCCAGGAGACGAGCGTGCCCGCGCCTTCCGCTTGATGTGGCTCCAGGGCTTTGGCGTGGCAGTTGGGGCAGAGAATGCGCGGACCCGCGTCCAGCGTGCCGCAGCGCGCGCAGCGAAGGATCTCAACCGTCACGAATCCGACCGGCGGAGAATGTTGACCGTACACGCCACGCCCGTGCCGCCCAGGTTGTGCGTCAAGCCGATGGCCGCGTCCTTGACCTGGTTGGGATGCTCGCCGCGCAGCTGCAGCACCGATTCGTACAATTGGCCAACGCCCGTCGCGCCCACCGGATGACCCTTTGCCAGCAATCCGCCGCTCGGGTTGATGGGAATCTCTCCGCCCACCGCCGTGCGTCCCTCGGCAGCCCAGACAGCGCCCTTGCCGCGCGGCGCGATGCCCAGATCTTCCGAGTCGATCACCTCCGCGATGGAGAAGCAGTCGTGCAGCTCGACGAAGTCGATGTCTTTCGGCGTCAGCCCGCTCACTTCGTAAGCCCGCTTTGCCGCAACCACCGTGGCCTCGAACGTGGCCAGGTCAGGATGGCCCGCGATGCGCGCCGACCCGCGCGTCTGGATGGTGGCCGCGACGTCGATGCGGGCGCCGTTGCGCTTCTGCGCGCGATCGCTCGCGACCAGCACCAGCGCGGCCGCGCCGTCGCTGGCCGGGCAGCAGTCATAGAGCTGCAGCGGATCGCAGATGAAGGGCGAAGCGGCGATCAATTCTTGCGTCAGGTTCGCGCCCATCTGCGCCAGCGGGTTCTTCAAGCCATTGCGCTTGTTCTTCATCACCACCGCCGAGATCTGCTCGCGCGTGGTGCCGTAGCGCTGCGCGTGGACGCGCCAGGCCAGGCCGAACAAGCCCGGGAAGGTGAGTCCGCTGGTGCCGTCCGAGCGGTTGTCCATGGCGCAATTCAACGCGGCAGTGACTTCGGGCGTAGCCGCGTGGGTCATCTTCTCCACGCCCACCACGATGGCCGCGTCGCACTGCCCGGAGGCGATGGCCATGGCCGCGTGGCGGAAAGCGATGCCGCCCGAAGCGCAGGCTCCTTCGACCTTGGTGCAAGGAACGTTTTCTAAACCGAGGTTGTCGCCGACCAGACCCGCGAGCACCTCTTGCCCGGTGAGGACGCCGCCGATGAAGTTACCCAGATAGAGAACGCCGATGTCCTTGGTATCGACGCCCGAGTCCTCCATGGCCATGGCCGCCGCTTCGACGGCCAGCACTTCGATGGGCTTGTCCCCGTGCTTTCCAAACGCCGTCGAACCAATGCCCGCGATCGATACGCCTCGCATCAGCCAGCTCCCAACTTTTGCCGCAATTCGGTTTTGAGGACTTTTCCGTAATTGTTCTTCGGCAGCGAATCGACGAAGCGGTATTCGCGCGGCCGTTTGTATCGAGCCAGGTTGTCCAGGCAGAGCTGATCGAGCGCGGGCTGCTCCACTTGTTTGCCGGGCTTCGCGACGACGAACGCCACCACCTCTTCGCCCCACTCCGCGTGCTGCCGCCCCACCACCGACACCTCGAGCACGTCGGGGTGGCGCAGCAGCACCTCTTCCAGCTCGCGCGGATAGATGTTGCTGCCGCCGCTGATGATCATGTCCTTCGAGCGATCGCGCAGCGTCAGCAGGCCGTGCTCGTTCATCGAGCCGAGATCGCCCGTGTGCAGCCAGCCGTTGCGCAGCGTCTCGGCGGTGGCCTTCTCGTTGCCCCAATAGCCGCTCATCATGCAGTCGCTGCGGGTGATGATCTCGCCGATCTCGCCGCGCGGAACCTGCATGTCGTCCGCGTCCACCACGCGCACTTCGACCCCGGTGCGCGGGTAGCCGCAGGAGCCCAGCACTTCGTCATTGCCGGTGGCGTGCATCCGCTGCGAGACGCCGGTGATGGTCATGGGCGACTCGCCTTGCCCGAACAGCTGAAAGAGCCGCGGTCCGAAGAGCTTCAGGGCTTTGTGCAGATCGGACACGTACATGGGCCCGCCGCCATAATAGATGGTCTTTAGATTCTTGAGATCTGCCTTTTGCACGGCTTCGCTCTGCACCAGGCGCGTGACGACGGTCGGCGCGGCAAAGAAAGTCACGTTCGGATATTTCGCGACCGCCTCGAAGACGCGCGCCGGATCGAACGAGCCGCCCAGCACCACCTGGTGCGAACCCTTGAAGAGGTGCGGCAGCGAATAGAGCCCGCCGCCGTGCGAGAGCGGCGCGATGTGCAGCTTGGTGTCCGTCTCGTTCAGCGCGTCGATGTCCGCGTAGTACGCGTGCGCCATGAAGAGCAGATTGCGGTGTGAGAGCGTGGCTCCCTTGGGGCGGCCGGTGGTGCCGCTGGTATAGAAGATCCAGGCTGGCGCCTCCGGCTTCACCTCGCGCGGCAAGAGTGGCACTCCGTCGAGCAGCTTCGAGTAGCTCGCGGTGCCGGTGCAGACGACCGTGACGGGCAGCGACGACATGGCGTCGGCCAGCGTGGGCGTGACCACCAGCATCTTGGCGCCCGAGCTCTCGAGGATGTACGCGACCTCCTTGGGGTGGCTCTTGGCATTGGTGGGCACCACGCAGAGCCCGGCCGTCCAGCAGGCGAACAGCAGCTCGAACACCTCGCCGCAGTTCTCCATGCAGAGCGCGACGCGGTCTCCCGGAGCCATGGTGGCGGCCAGGGTCCCGGCGATGCGCGAGACGCGGTCGCCCAGCCCCGCGAAGTCGAGCGTGAGCGAATCGGAGGTGACGGCCGGACGCCAGGGCAGCCGGCGCACGACCTCGAAGAGCTGGCTTGCGAGGTTCATCTTTGCAGCTCCTATGAACTACAGCTTTGTAGTTCCTGGTCGATGGTCTGACAAGTCGTATTTCGTATGCGACATTCTTTCCCTACGGTTTCAAGAGCAGCGGCTCGCCCACGGCGACTTGGTGCAGCCGCGTCCGGCCCGCCGTGTCGCCCTGCAGCCAGTCCTCGCGCTGATCGAGCCGGTGCGGGCTGCCCAGGTGCCCCGACTGGCCCAGCGGCAAGACCAGCGTGGTCGCGTCCAGGTCGGCCAGATCGACCACCATCCGCATGCTCTGGCCGTGCGTCGGCCGC
>DATBAA010000324.1:0-7287 GCA_036271755.1 Myxococcales bacterium
CCCAATAGAAGCCGTTCCAGATCTCGCCGTCGTCGTGGACCTCGCCGTCGAAGCCGTTGATCACCTCGTTGCCGAAGCCGAGCTGGCCGGTGATGGTGGTGCCGTTGCCCTTGCAGCTGCGGGTGGCATCGGGGTCGTCCATCTCGCGCAGCGTCGCGGCGGGCGTCGTCTCGGTGGCGCCGATGAAGGCGCCGATCTCGCTGTGGCCCGTCTCCGAGACGGCCATTGAATCTGCCGTTCCTTCATTCAATGCCGACGACTCGTCGAAGCCGCCCAGCGCGACGATGTCCTGTCCATACCCGCCCCAGGCGAAGACCACGCCGTGCGTATACTCGTGGTACATGACCGTCGCGTCGTAGGAGTAGTCGGCCGTGGCGCCCTGACCGAACACCATCGCGTCCAGGCTTCCGGAGAAGAAGGCGTTCTCCAGCGGCTTTCCACCGCTCAGGTTGTTGACCAGGCCCGGCATGCTTCCGCGGATGGCGAGCGGGTGGCCCGGGTCGGTGGTGTCTGCCGGCGGCAGCGTCGGGTCCAGCGCCTTGAAGAAGGTGACGTGTTTGTCGAGGTGGAAGTACGCCATGACGCCGGAGAAGTTGTCGGTCCTGGAGGTGAAGGCCGCGTCGGTCGGGAAGGCGAAGCTGCCGCCCACCGGCAAGATGGGCGCGCAGGCCGTAAGGCCGCTGCGGGCGGTGGGCTGGTTCTTGCCGTCGCAGTTGAAGGTCTGCGTCTGCGTTCCGGTCAGGTCCGTGCCGGTCGTCAGGTCGACCAGCGTCACGGGCGAGACAGGGTTGCAGTTCGTGTGCGAGCCGTCCGCGGCGGTGGCGCAGAGGCCGGTGAGCGCTTCGACGGGCGAGACGTCGTAGACGCTGCCCGGCGCGGTGGCGTAGTTGCGCAGGTTCTGCCGCAAGAGGACGCTGCCCGTCTCGCCGTCGACGTAGCTGCGCCAGTCTCCGGCGGCGTTGATGAAGTCGACGCGGTAGACGGCGCGCGTGCTGCCCAGGAAGGTGCGGTAGCCCTTGACGATGGTGCCTTGGCCTGCGTCCACCCCGGCGTTGGCCACCGCGGCCAGCGCGGCTTGATGCGCCGCGGTCTCGCCGATGAGGTGGCTGCCCGAGACGGCGGCCGGGCCGCTTCCGGCGTTGACCAGGAAGACGCGGTGCTTCTCGTCGACGCCGACGGTGACCTCGCCGCCGAAGACCTGCATGCCATTGAGCGTGCGCGCGAACTTCACCGCGCCGGGCTTGCCGGCCTCGGGCATGCCGCGCAGCTCGAGGCCGTCGTTGGCAATGCCGAACTCGTCTTCGTAGTCGGCGAGAAAGCTTCGCGCCGCGGTCTCCGCGTCGTGCGCGCCCGTGTTGGCAAGAAAGCCGCTGGCGTGGGTGAGGTGGCCGCCCGCGGCGTTCAGCTGCACCGCCGCGGGATGGTCAGCGAGGAAGTGCCGAGCGTGAGGATTTGCCGCTAGTGCGGCCGCCAACAAAATCATCGATGTCATGAAGCCCCCGGTCAAGGCAGGAACGTGTATGCGATGACCGGGGTAACCGACAAGCGCTCACATGCGTGATGTCAATCACGAAGACAAAAGCTAGTCGTCGTCGCCGGTGAATTCGGGCAGGTGCATCAAGCGGGCGCCCGCGTTCAAGCGCGTGGTCAGCGAGTCGTCGCCCTCCGGATCGGAGAGCGCCTGCACCGCGGTGAACAGCTGGCCGTAGGCGTCGTCCGTGGGCGCGTCGGGATCGAAACCGGCGGGAGCGGGCGGCAGGTTCACGCCGGCAGGCTGCGCCGCGTACACCGCCTGCAGATCATCGAAGCCCGAGAGGATGTGCAGGTCGACGAAGTGCCCGGTGCGCGCGCTCAGCCAGGGCGAGAAGGCGGTGTAGATGGCCGCGGTGCCCTCCATGTTGTGGCGCATGTCGTCGAGCACCCGCTGCGAGTAGCGCGACTCTTCCTGCGCCGTCGCCGCGTCGCCGATCTTCGACAGCTGCTCGTTCACCAACGAGGTTAGCCCGGGATACGACTGCGCCACGTCGATCTTGTCCACCGTCCAGCCCGCCAAGAGCGCCTGCGCGTCGGTGACCAGCCTGGCGCAGAGCACGTTCTTGAACTCCAGCGCCTGCTCGTTGGTGGTGGGGAACGACGCGGGCGGCACGTAACCCAGGCCTGCTTCGTACGCGACCACGGCCTGCGCATGCACCGGGTCGAAGTCGTCGGCATAAGGCTGCGTCGGGTCCGCGTAGAGGATGCGCTCGATGGCGTGCGAGCCGGCCATGCCACCGGTGCCGAACATGTCGGAGGTGGCGGTGAGGCTGCCGGCGCCGTCGGGCCCGTAGTCTTCCACGCGGCCGTCGAGCGCCACGTCGAGATCGCCGTAGATGGGAGCGGTGGCGCCTTCGACGTGCTCGTAGGCGTGGCGCACGCCGATCCAGGCTGCGTCCATGTCTGGCCAGGCGGGGTCCTGGAAGTTCCAGGCGTGGGTAGGCGCGGCGGCCTGCAAGGCCTGGGCGTTGCTGACCAGCGCTTGCAGATCGGCCTGCATCGAGTCGTGCAGCGTCTGGGCAACCGTGCCTTTGAACGCGTCGTCGGCCGGACCGTCGCTGCCGCTGCAAGCCGAAAGCGCTACCGCCACCAGCACCAACTTCATCGCTCTAGTCATCATCGAAAACCTTGCCTCCAAGGGGTCCCAGAGGCGCGCGAAGCTAGGGATGTTGAGAATGAAAGTCAAACTCAATCTCAAAACCAGACCAACGGCTTACCGGCCGCCGTGGAGACGGGCTGGCCTGTGTTCAAGCGCTGGTGGCGGCGGGCCTGCGCATCACGGCCGGCGGCGCGCGCAGGAGCTCGACGGTGAAGGTCGAGCCTTCGCCCGGTGCGCTCCGCAGCTGGATGGCGCCGTGGTGGGCCTCGACGATCTGCCGGGTGATGTAGAGGCCCAGACCCAGCCCGCTGATCTTCTCGTGCGAGATGGCGCGCTCGAAGCGGTCGAAGATGCGCGCGTGCTTGGTCAGCGGAATGCCCATGCCCTGGTCCTGCACCCGGATGAGGGCGCCGGTCTTGGTCGTCGAAACCGAGATCGAAACCGGCGTGCCCGCGCCGTACTTGGCGGCGTTGGTGATGAGGTTCGTCACGACCTGCTCGATGCGAAAGCGATCGCAGTCGATGATGACGCTCTCCGCGAGCTGGAGCTGGAACGGGCAGCCGGCGGCGTTGAGCTGCCCCGTCAGCCGCTCGGTCACCTCCTGCACCAGCTCGTTCAGCTCGACCGGCTCGAAGTGGTAGCTCATCTTGCCCGAGTCGAGGCGGGTGACGTCGAGCAGATCGTCGATGAGCGCGGTGAGCTTGTCCATCTGGCGCAGCGAACCGTCCAGCGTCCGCGCCAGCCGCTCGGCCGACGGCGCCACGTTCTCGTCCGGCTTGATGGTCCGGCGCAAGAGCTGCAGCTGCATGATGACGGACGTGAGCGGCGCCTTCAGCTCGTGCGAGGCGATGGAGAGGAACTCGTCGCGATAGTGCACCGCGACCTGCAGCCGCGCCGCCAGGTGCTCGATGCGCATGCGGGCGACGACGTTCTCGGTGACGTCCACCGCGTGGACGAAGATGCCGTAGGCCTGGCCCACGCCGTCGTCGACGCGCGAGTAGGTGAAGTCGAACCAGCTCTCCTCGGGCTGCCCACCCGGCCGCCGCACGATGAACGCCTTCATCTCGTGCGCCACGAACGGTTCGCCGGTCTCGTAGACCTGCTTCATCAAGTCGAAGAAGGGCTGGCCTTTCAGCTCGGGGCGCGCCTCGAGGATGGGCTTGCCCAGCACGTCGCGGCCGCCCATCAGCGCTTTGTACTTCGCGTTCAACTTCTCGACGATGAAGGTCGGGCCCCGCAAGAGCCCCATCGACGCGGGCGAGTCGACGAACACCGACTCCAGCTTGTGCCGCTCCTCCTGGATGCGCTGTGAGCTCTTCTTCTGCTCGGTGGTGTCGGTGAAGAAGACCGCCATGCCGCCGTCAGGAGTGGGAAAAGCGCGGACGTGGGTCCAGAGCTCGAGCGGCGCATAGAACGCCTCGAACGCGACCGGAACGCGCTGCTCCATCACCGTGTGGTAGCTGACCCAATAGACGGAGGTGCGCGCCTCGGGCATGGAGAAGAAGACCTCCAGCAGCTTCTTGCCCAGCTGATCCTCGCGCTTGATCTGGGACTTCTTCTCATGCTCGGCGTTGACGCGAACGATGATCCAGTTCTTGTCGATGGCGAAGAACGCATCGCTCATCGTTTCGAAGACGTCGACCAGCTGCTGATCTGGCGCACCGGTGGATGGCTTTTTCATGAGTGCCGGGCAAGAGTGAGAACATGGACCACACCGACCCATCGGCACCAAGTCGGATTCTGAAAAGGGTGTACCGGTGATTTGCTGCTTCTTGACCCTGCTCCTGGCCGCGGCGGCGCCCGCGGATCTCATCGTCACCGGCGGCAGGATCTATACGGTCGACGACTCCCATCCCTACGTCAATGCTTTGACGGTGCGCGACGGCAAGGTGCAGTTCATCGGCTCCACGGCCGAGGCCATGCTGCTGCGCGGGCCGTCCAGCAAGGTCATTGACCTGGGCGGCCGCACCGTCATTCCCGGCATGGTCGACGCGCATGCGCACCTCTTCGGGCTGGGCCGCTCGTTGCGCAGCCTCGATCTGCGCGAGACGCGCTCGTACGAAGAGATCGTCCAGCTGGTGGCGGCGCGGGTTCGCGAGACCCCGAAGGGACGCTGGATCATCGGCCGCGCCTGGGACCAGAACAAGTGGGGCGACACGCGCTTTCCCACTGGCGATGCGCTCTCTCGCGTCTCGCCGGACAACCCCGTGGTGCTCACGCGCGTCGACGGCCATGCCTTGCTGGCCAACGCCGCTGCCTTGCGCGCGGCGAGCGTCACCGCAGCCGTCGCCGATCCTGCGGGCGGCCGCATCGAGCGCGACTCCAATGGCGCGCCGGCGGGCGTCTTCATCGACAACGCCATGGAGCTGGTGAGCCGCGCCATTCCTCCGCTGACGCACGACGAGTTGGCGAGCACGCTGACGCTGGCCGTGGCCGAAGCCAACAAGTGGGGGCTGACCGGCGTGCACGACGCCGGCGAACCGCGCGACGTGCTGGACGTCTTCGAAGAGATGGGCAAGGCGGGCAAGCTCAACCTGCGCGTCTACGCGATGATCGGCGACGACGCCGCCGCGCTGGACCACTACTTTCAAATCGGCCCGCGCAGCGCTTTATATGATTCGCGTTTGTGGATTCGCGCAATCAAGCTCTACGCCGACGGCGCGCTGGGCTCGCGCGGCGCGGCTTTGCTCGACCCCTATACCGATGACGCGAAGAACAGCGGCCTCTTGCGCACGCCTCCGGAACATATGCGCGAGGTGGCGATCAAAGCGCTGCAGAAGGGCTTCCAGGTCGCGACGCACGCGATTGGAGACCGCGGCAATCGACTCACTTTAGATACCTATGAAGCGGCCTTGAAGGCCGTGCCCACCGTCGACCACCGCTTTCGCGTCGAGCACGTGCAGGTCCTGGATCACGCGGACGTGCCGCGCTTCGCCGCGCTGGGCGTCATTCCTTCGATGCAGGCAGCGCACCAGACCAGCGACATGTATTGGGCCGGCACGCGGCTGGGCACTTCGCGCGTCTACGGCGCCTATGCGTGGCGGTCCTTGCTGCAGACGGGCGTGATCATTCCCGACGGCAGCGACTTTCCCGTCGAGCGCGTGAGCCCGCTCTTCTCCTTCCACGCGGCGGTCTCCCGCGAGGACGACAACAACTGGCCGCCGGGCGGCTGGTTTCCCGAGCAGAAGATGACCCGCGACGAAGCGCTGAAGGCCATGACCATCTGGCCGGCCTTCGCGGGCTTTCAAGAGCAGACCATGGGCTCGCTGACGCCGGGAAAGCTGGCGGACTTCGTCATCCTCGATCGCGACCTCATGACCGTGCCGGTGCAGAGCATCCTCGGCACCACCGTCATTGCCACCTTCGTCTCCGGCCGCCCGGTCTACGAGCGCAAATGAAACTCATCAAGGCCTTGGGGTTGGTGCTCCTCGTAGGGGCGTGTGCTCACGGCAAGAAGGAGTTGAGCCTGGTGGTGGAAGAGCAGTTGGCCGGAGCGGGCGTCGAAGGCTGGATTCACGGCGCCGTCGAAGGGCAGGGCGAGTATGTCTTGACCTACCGGACGCCCGGCCAGTTCTTCGACTATCTCGAGCTCTCGCTGGTTGCCCGCGACGATAACGTTGCGAAGCAATTGGCTTCATTCAAACGCCACGACAAGGTGCGGGTCAAGGGCGCTTACATGGATCACAACCCGAGCCCGCAGAAACATATCCTGGTCTCTTCGATCGAGCTGCTGAAGAAGTATGAGAGCGTTTATGCGGCCGAGGCGTATCAGTACCAGGCTAAAATACCCGAAGAGCTGCTGGAGAAGACCAGCGAAACCTTCCTGGTCCACGCCATCGGCGGCAACGGCCAGATCCTCGTGCTGCAATACAAAGACGCGATCCTGCCGGTCTTCGTGCGCAACGGGTTGCTGACGAAGGATCTCTATCGCGGTGACTTGGTGAAGCTGTCGTTCAAGATCCAGCGGCGGCCCAAGGAGCCGGTGCATTTGAACCTGGACGAGACCCAGCCGGTGGAGGTACTCGAATCGATCAAAGCGCTCAATGGCCAGAAGACCACCATCGAAGGCGCCTTGGTGCTCTTTCCCAAGAGCCCGGAGATCGTCTTCAACGTCTTCGCCGTCAGGCAATCGCTGCAGGGCGGATTGGATCGCCAATTCACCCTGGTGAACTTCGAGGACCCGGAGATCTTCAAGGCCGTCCGCGAGAAGCTGCAGAAGGCCTGGGACGACGAGGGAAGCACGGCCTATGTCAACGGTCGCAATAAGTTGGTGAGCACCAAGATCCGCATCCGCGCCACCGGCACTTTGAACGACGTTGATCCAAGCCAGGCCAACCCGCAGATCCTGCTCGACTCGGCCGACGCGGTGCAGATCATTCAGCGCTGATACACCTCGCCGTCGTGGCGCTCCATCCAGCGGGGCGGGTTCGCCAGCGGGGTGAAGCCAAACTGCGCATAGAGCCCGTGCGCGTCGCGCGTGACCAGGGACCAGCGCCGCAGATTTTGTAGCTCCGGGTGCGCCAGGATTGCCTCCATCATCTGCTTGGAGACGCCCTTGCCGCGGTGCTCGGGCAGCACGAAGACGTCGGCGAGATAGGCGAAGGTCGCGCGGTCGGTGATGAGGCGGGCGAAGGCGATCTGCGCGCCGTCCAGGT
>DATBAA010000325.1:0-10466 GCA_036271755.1 Myxococcales bacterium
GGCGAAGGTCCTCACCAACTACGCGCAGGTCGGCAACGTCTCGTCGGCGTCCATTCCCACGGCGCTGCAGCAGTTCGTCGCCGAAGGGCTGATCAAGCCGGGTCAGCTCATCCTCTCCGCTGCGGTCGGAACCGGCTGGTACGCGGCCGGCGCGCTTTATTCACTGTGAAAGGAAAATCAATGACGGTGGCTCAAAATCTGTCCATCTCGCGCCAGTTCTACGAGGAGTACGATCGCGGCAATCGCGAGGGCTCGCAAAACCTCCTCGCGCCGGACTGCCTCGTGCACCTGCCGGGCGAGGAGAAGCCGCTCGATCGCGAGGCCTTCACGAAGGCGAGCGCGGTGTTCAGCGAGGCGTTCGCCGAGAGCCGCACCAGCTTCGAGGATCAGGTGGGCGATGAAGAGATCGCCGTCACCCGCTGGGTCTGGGAGATCACCCACGTGCGGCCGTTCCACGGCATTCCGGCCACCGGCAAGCGCATCTCGATCAAGGGCGTGACCATCAACCAGATCGTCTCTGGACGGATCGTCGAGCAGTGGGTCTACTTCGATAGGCTCAGCTTCCTGCAGCAGCTGGGTGCGGCGTGAACGCGCGGGAAGGAATGAGCTGGTCGACCGAGATCGCGGCCACCGGCTTCTACCGGCCAAAAATGGTCGTCGACAATGACGCGTACCTCGCGGCGGCTCGATTTCCCGTCGCGGGCGATCAAACCATCATGCGCACGCGCGACTGGTGCGGCGAAGGCGAGACGACGCTGACCATGGCTTTGGGCGCGGTGCAGATGGCGCTCGCCGAAGATCCCTCGTTGCGCGACGAGCTCGACGTCTTGATCGCGGTCTCCTCGACCACCGCGCCGGGCGTCGAAGCGCCGGAGCGCGAGCACGCCGGCATGGGCGATCTGGCGCCGCTCCTGATGCGGTCGCTGGGCCGCAACGACCTGCTGGGTTTCGACGTCAAGGCGGTCAACTGCGCAGGCTTCCTGCGCGGGCTGCAGATCGCCGACGGCCTCCTGGCCAACCCCAACTATCGCGCTGCGCTGGTGGTCGCCAGCGAGCGCTGCAGCGGCCTGGCCGTGAGCGAGAAGAACCGGTCGTCGTTCTGCTTCATCCTCGGCGACGCAGCCGGCGCGGTGGTGCTGCGGCGGCGCGAGCGCGGCGCTGCCACGGGTCTCATCGACTACGTGGGCGGCATGGACACCGCGCTCTTCCACGACATGACCATCTTGCCCGGCCGCGACGCGCTCTACGTCCGCGGCGCGAGCGTCGGCGCGGCCTCGGTGAAGATGATGGCCGCGAACGCCCGCCAGCTGCTCGGGCGCAATCAGGTGAAGGTCGATTGGCTCTTGCCGATGCAGACCCACAAAGGCCTGGTGGAGCAGCTTCGCGCCGAGCTCGAGTGGCCGGCCGCGAAGCTGATCTGGCACGGCGACGTCACCGGCTTCTCCGGCAGCGCCAGCATTCCTTCAGCGCTGGCCGAGCAGCTGCGCAAGAAGGTGATCAGGAAGGGCGACGTGGTCCTCTCTCTTGCCGTCGGCGCGGGCCTCAGCTCGGCCGGCGCGCTCTACCGGGTTTGAAGCCATGCACGAAATGACCCGGCGTTATCTCGATGGAATCTTCGGCGCGGGCGCGGGCGAGAAGCACGCGCGCTTTCTCGACGGCATCGAGAACGAGAGCCTGCGCGAGACCATCCACGGCTACCACGCGCTGGAGAGCGACATTGCCGAGCTGTCGGTGGCCGAGAACTACCTGCTGGGCATGACCGTGCTCTGCGCGTTGAAGAGCTACGGCACCGCGGGCATGTTCGCCAAGACGCTGGCGCACCTGGGCGTGCGCCGGGAGAAGATCCTGGCGGCGGTGGCGCGGCTCTCGATGTGGACCGGCGGGCTGCAAGCGGTCGAGGCGAGCCTGCAGATGCAGCGGGCGCTCGACGATCACAAGGCCCGCGGGCTCGCCTCGCTCGAGACGTGGTTTCCGCGATGACGAAGCTGCTCAGCGGCTGCCGCGGCCTCGTCGTCGGCGTCTCCGGCGCGGAGAGCATCGGCTACAACCTGGCGCGCGATCTCACCGTCATGGGCGCGCAGGTGGCGGCGACCTACCGGCCCGCGAGGCGCATCTCGGTCGCGCCACTCTTGGAATCGATCGGCATCGAGCAGCACGCGCAGTTGGAGGCGACGGACGATGTCAGCATCGGCGCGGCCTTCAGCCAGCTTGGCGCCGCGCTGGGCCGGTTCGACTTTCTCATCCACACCTGCGTGCACGTGCCCGAAGGGCTCTTGTCGCGGCCGCTCACCGGGGTATCGCGCGATGAGTTCAATACCGTCCTGGACGCGAGCACCTATTCGTTGATCGCGCTTTGTCAGCAGGCCGCGCCCTGGCTGGCGCGGTCGCGGCATCCGCGCGTGGTCACGCTCACCTCCGCCTCGGCGACGCGCCTGACGCCCAACTATCACGTGGCCGGCATCGCCAAAGCCGCGCTGGGCGCCACTTTGCTCGACCTCGCCGGCGAGCTGGGCCCGCGCGGAGTGCTCTGCAACGCGGTCTCGTTTTCGCTCGTCGAGACCGCCGGGGCGCGTCGCGCGGTGGGCGAGCAGAACATCGCCGCCACGCGGGCCGCCTTGAAGCGCCGCGCGCCCACGCAGAGAGCGGTCGAGCCCGGCCACGTCAGCCGCGCGGTGGCCTTCCTCGCATCGCCGCTCTGCGAGAACACCACCGGCGAGACGCTCACCGTCGACGGCGGCTACTCGCGGGTCTACTTATGAAAGTCGCCGTCGTGACCGGGGTGACCTCCGGAATTGGCAAGGCCATCGCGGCGAAGCTGCTCGGCGCGGGCATGCAGGTGGTCGGTCTTGGCCGCAGGTGCGATCGCCTCGAGGCAACCGTCAGCCGCTTCGGGCCGAGCTTCATGCCGGTCTGCGCCGACCTGGCTTCGCGGACCGGGCGCAGGCGCGCGCTGGCCCTGCTGCGCGAGCAGCTGCCGCGGGTGGACTTCATCATCAACAACGCCGCGGAGTGCGTCTTTGAGACGCCTTTGAAGCTCGAGGCCGACCGCTTCGCCCAGCTGCTCGAGGTGAATCTGCTGGCCGGCATCGAGCTCATCCAGACGCTCGCGCCCGCGCTCCCCGCCGACGGTCACGTGCTGAGCATTTCGTCTGTGACCGCGCGGCACGTGGCGCACGAGCGGTTCACGCCCTATGCGCTCACCAAGACCGCGCTGGAGCGCTTCAACGAAGGCCTGCGCCTGGAGCTCGCGCCGCGCGGCATCAAGGTCTCGCTCATCGTCCCGGGCCTGGTGGACACGCCCATCTACGACAAGGTCGAGGGCTTCGAGAGCACGCGCGCCGCGCTGTCCAAGCACGTGCCGGCCTGGCTCTCGGCGGACGACGTGGCCGACGCCGCGCTCTGGATGCTCACCCGGCCCGCGGCAGTGGTGGCCAGCGAGCTCGTGCTGCTGCCGCGCTTCCAGGCTCGTTAATCGCGGCCACCGAAGGTGGCTCAGCGACTATACTTGGGAGATTGGCGCCCCGGGCGTCAGGAGAGAGGCATGAACACAAGCGACCTGCGCGCCGCCCTGCGGCTGGTCAATGAGGCCCGCGACTTACCGCAGGGCTCGCCCCAGCAGCGCGAGTACGTGCTGCGCAGCCTGGCCGCGCTGACGCACGCGCAGGTGGGAGTCTGGGCGGAGGTCGAGCGCGGCCGTATCCTTCCGGCCATCGACTTCGGCTGGTCTGGCGAGCGCGAGCGCGCCGTGTTCGACGAATACCTGAAGGGCCGCGTGCACCTGGCCGACCCGTCGCTGCCCGAGATGGTGAAGCGCCTGCCGACGCCCGTGGTGGTGGCCGCCCGGCACGACCTGGTGGGCGACCGCGAATGGTACGGCTCGGCGCATGTCCAAGAGCTGCGGCGGCCCGCGCGGGTCGATGCCTTCCTCTATGCGGGCTGGCAGGACGGCTCGCGCATGAGCGCGCTGGCGCTGCACCGCGCCTGGGGCGACAAGCCGTTTGGCGAGCGGGAGCGGGCGCTGGTCGAGGCCATCTGCCTCGAGTGCTCGTTCTTGCGCGCCCCGCTGTTGCCGCCGCGCCTCAGCGAGGTCCTGACCCTGCTGTCGCGCGGACTGTCGGAGAAGCAAATTGCCGCCGAGCTGTCGCTGAGCGCCCATACCGTGCACGACTACGTCAAGGCGCTGCACCGGCGCTTTGGCGTCCGCAGCCGCGGCGAGCTGCTGGCGGCCGCGCTGCGCGGCTAATCGCTCGTTTCCTGGCGATGGGCTACTATCCCAATTCCAGGGATACTACCCAATTCCAGGGGGGCGAAGTCCATGAAGCCGGCCACGGGCGATGTTCTCGACAATCGCTATCGATTGCAAGAGGAGCTCGGCCGCGGCGGAATGGGCCTGGTCTTCGCCGCCTTCGACATGTCGCTGACGAAGCGGGTGGCCATCAAGTTCATCCTCTCGGACGATCCGGCGGGCGTGGAGGTCAGCCGCTTCCAGCGCGAGGCGGTCGGGCTCGCCTCGCTGCGAGGGCATCCGAACATCCTGACGATCTACCATTCGGAGGAGCACTCGAAGCCGCCCTACCTGATCACCGAGCTGCTCGAGGGCCACACCCTCGCGGCCAAGCTCGCGCACGACCCGCCTGCCGTGGCGGCCTCCGTCCGCATCGCCATCCAGATCGCCAAAGGCCTCGCCGGGGTGCACAAACGGCAGCTCATCCACCGCGATCTGAAGCCGGGCAACATCTTCATCGTCGAGGACGGCCAGGTGAAGCTGATCGACTTTGGCACGGTGAAGCTCTCGGCCGCGATCTCCGTCTCGATCGACGCGCCAACGAGGAATCGCGAAGGCTTGACCGGCAAAGGGCGCGTGCTCGGCACGCCGGGGTACATGGGGCCCGAGCAGATCCGGGGCGGCGAGATCGATTGCCGCGCCGACCTCTTCGGCTTTGGCGCCGTCCTCTATGAAATGGTCGTGGGCCAGCGCGCCTTCATCGCAGGCTCCGAGGGCGACGAGAACGACGCCATTCTCCACGGCGAGCCGCCGCCGCTGCCCAAGTCCGTTCCCGCGGCTCTGCGGCAGATCGTCGAGCGGTGTCTGCAGAAAGATCCCGCGCAGCGGTTCCAGTCGGCGGCAGAGCTGCAGAAGGAATTGGAGCGCGTCCGGGATTCGTTGCCGAAGGTCGAGGACAAGCCGGCGAAGCCAGAGGGAAGGCCTGCCCGGTGGATCGCGGCGGCGGCCTTTGTCCTCTTGCTCGCGGCCTCCCTCGGCTATCGCGCCACCTGGGTGCCGCCCGGGTCGGATCCCATCGGCCCGAAGCTCTCGACGCCGGTCGCGCCACTCCTGCAGCTCAAGCCCGGGCCGTGGATCGCCATCGGCGCGGTGAAGAGCGACGCCGCGTCCGCGGGGGCTGCCAGCATCGTGGAGAAGGGCCTCGGGCGCGGGCTGTCGACCATCGCCGACCTCGAGGTGCAGCGGCCGGGCGAGACTCCGCCGCGCTCGGGTCCGCCGCTCTGGCTGCTCAAGAGCCAGCTCTCGCAGGAGGGCAAGATCCTGCGGCTGTCGATGCAGTTCGAGACCGCGGGCGGCCAGCGGGTGGGAAAAGCCGTCGAGGCCGAAGGCAGCGTCAAGACCATGTTGGAGAGCGTCACGGGCCTGGGCCTGGCCATGCGCGCGGAGCTGATGCCGCTCTGGAACGACGCTCGCAGACGCGAGCGCGCGCACAAGCTCGCGAGCAATCCAGAGGCCGAGGCGAAGCTTGCCTCGTACTACGATCTCCCGGGCGCATTGGGGTCGCAGCACCTCGTCGCCGGCCGGCGGCTGCTCGAAGAGGCGCTCGCCGCCGATCCGGACTACTTGCCCGCGCTGGTCGAGAAGGCGCGCGTCGCGGTGGCCGCGTCCGTCACCGGCGAAGAACCTCTGGCCGACCTGCGTGAGAGCTCCGAGACCGCGGACAAGGCCTTGGGCATAGCTCCGGGCGACCCGGAAGCGCTCTTGGAGAAATGCCGGGCCGAATGGGGAGAGACCTTCCGCGCCCCGAACGACGAGCGGATCAAGCGGGCCATTTCATCTTGCTCCGACGCGACCCGGTCCGCGAGACAATCCGCCACGGCGTTCTACGGCCTGGCCCAGATGTACGATCAGGATTGCGAGGACGCGAAGCTCATCGACGCCTTGAAGTCTGCCATCGAGCGCGCGCAACGCTACGATCCGCCGCGCGAGAACATGACCAACCTGTTCCGCGTCTCGGTGGCGCTGCAGCGCGGTCAATGGGACGAGGCGGACGTCGCCTCGACGGCGCTGCTGCACGCCGAAGGCGAGACGGAGCGCCTGCGGAGCCTGATGCAGGGCTCCTTGGACGGTTTCGCTCCGCTGCAGCAAGTGCACTTCTTCCGCGCGGCCACGCTCGTCAGGCTCAAGAGATACGCGGAGGCCGAAAAGGAGTTCGAAACGGAGCTCGGGCACGATTCGAAGGAGTTTGGAGGCGTTCCCGAGAAGATCGAGGCCGCTTGTCTGCGCGGGCTCGCCTCGATCGCCGCCCGCCGCGGCCAGCCGCTCTCGCCCAGGCGCGTCGCGCGCCTCAAAGAGCTGGAGAAGAGGCTGCGCGCTCTGGACGCTTCCACCGAGGTCGCGCCGCTGGCGGGCTTCTACTGGTTCGCGGACCCCGAAGCCGGCGCCGACTGGCTGCAGCAGGAACCGCCGCCAGCCGACTGCGCCACCGCCCTGCAACACGCCACCATCTACCGGGACGCGGGCCACTTCGAGGCGGCGGCCCGCGCCCTGGACGTGTGTCACCCCACGGAGCAATGGGTCAAACGTTGCGTCCGCGGGATCCAATCGCAGATTGGATTGCCCAAATAGTGCTCAGTGCTTCTTGGCGAGGTCGTCGCATTTCTTCATCAGCTCGGAGCAGGCATAACAGACGAGCCGGGGCTTCGACTCGTCCGCCGTCCCGTTGGTCGGCGTAGGCGCGCCGCAGGGCGGATACGTGCAGGCGCCGCTGTTCGGCCCGACGCACTCGTCCTGGGTCGTTTGCTGGTGGCAGAAGTTGCACATGCCCGCCAGCAACGCCTTGTCCTCGCCGCTCTTCGATACCGTCTTTTCCGGGGTGGCCTTCGCCGGCTTCTTCTTGGCCGCCGCTGGTTTTGGCTGGACCGTGGTGGTGGACGCATCGGTGTCCGGCCCTTGCGGCGTGGCCCGCGACGCGGTGCCGACCATCAAGATGGCGGCGATCAAGATCGCTTTCGAGCAAATCGTCTTCATTTTCGTGAACCCCCTTGTTTGGAATCAGAGTGACTTCAATAAAGCCATGCCGTCCGGAGCTCCCCAGCCGGTCACCGCGTCGTATCCGCTTCCGACGGTGTAGCCTTTGCCCGGAAGCGGCGACGACGTGTTGTTGGTGCCGTCGGAGATGTCCCTGCACACGAGGCTGCCGCGCGGCTCGCCGTCGACCTTCTGGTAGAGGAGCGGCGTGAGGAAACGCTGCTGCTTGCCGGGCGGAAGCCTTGCGTTCACCCGCGCGATCAAAGCCGCCCACAAAGGCGCTGCGCCGCTCGTTCCGCCGCCGGCCTGGGCAACGCCCTCTACGACCGTTTCGTATTCCGGGGAGCCCGCCAAGGCGGCCACGTCCGGTACGATCCGCCCCTTCTGGGTGCCCTCGTTCACGGAGTCGATCTGGAGCTCCTGCTGCCATTGCGGCCGGTCGAACAGCCTGCTGACGCCGCCTCCGGATGCACCGCCGCCATTGCCCTGCCGCCCCGGCTTGACCCACCAGGCGGCCTCGTTCGTGCCTTTGAGCATGGTGCCGCCCACCGCCAGCACATAGGGGCTGCTGGCGGGGAACTGGACATGGGCGTCGTCGTCGAACACGCCGCCGCTCGAGCCGTTGTCGCCGCTCGCGACGCAGACGGTGACCCCGAGGTGCGCCAGGGCCTTGAGGCGCAGGTTGATGGCCGTGACCGCCGCGGGCGAGAAGTCGCCCTTGTCCTCCGATCCTCCCCAGCTGATCGAGAGCGCCACCGGCAACGGCACCGCCTTGAAGACGCTCATGAGCATGTCCGTCCAGCCTTTCTGCGACTGGGTTGCCCAATAGACGGTGATGTTGGACCTGGGGCAGAGCCCCGCGATGATCTCGATGTCCATCATCGACTCCATGGCGAAGCCCTCCTGGTTGATGGAGCCCGAGTCGATGTCCGCCTTGGAAAAGTCCGGCTCCAGGCCGTCGTAGACGTTGGTGATCCGCGGCATGCGCCGCTTCTGGCGGTCGCAGTACGCCTTCAGGTCCGCCAGGAGAAACGCGCCGCCGAACTCCGCGATGGCGATGTGCTGGCCGGCGCCGTCTCCCTCGGGAAAGTTGTAGCGCTTCTCGATGTCCACGGCCGTCAGCGGACGGTGCGGGCGGTACCGCAGCGCCGGCTCGTTCGACGCGCGCGCCGCGAGCGGGCCCTCGTCATCCCGCCGGGTCACGCGCCGCTCGTCGAGGCCGAACACGCCGAGCACGATCTTGTCGAGCGCGGCGGGGACGTGCAGGTCGCCCTGGCGGCCGCGAAACTCACCGCGGCCTTTGGTCGAGTATTCATAGATGCCGAGCCCGGGCTTGAAGGCGGCCTCGATCTGCTCCGACGAGCCGCTGATGCGGAGGCTGCGCGTCGCCAGGCAAACCTCGTCCGTCCTCAGGCCGAACCCCGCCAGCACCTTGCTCACTTTCGCGGCGTCCGCGGGTTTGGCCCCGAACTTCTTTTCGAAGGCGGCCTTCGACAATGGCTTGTTCCCCGGCTCGGGCAAGGCGGGGCCGCGCAGCTCGACCGTGATCTCGATGGGATGGTCGGGGGCCAGATCGCGCAGGCGCCTGGCCTTGGAAGAAGCCGCACGTTCGTTGTTCTTCAAGACCACCAGCTTCTTGTCCAAGGTCGCTCCTCGCGGGCTAGAGAACAGGCTTTCTCGATTCATAGCATCCAGCGTGCCACTCACCGGCAAGTCAGGCCTGGCAAGGAGAAGAGCGGTGTGAAGGGGCTGCTTGTTACGGCTCGATCGTTGCGTGTTACGCGCAACCAATCCTTTGCAATTGCTGTGATATTGAATCGGCATGCCCCCCAACGATGAAACGGCCGAACAGAGCGCCAGATCGCGTCCCAAGCCGGGAAGGAGTGAGTTCTTGACGCTCCTGTTCCAGGCGGAGAAGCCGCTGCAAGAGCCGGTGCGCTACTCATTGGTTGGAAAGACCAAGGTGTTCATCGGCCGGGGCAAGGCCGCGAGCAGCAGCGAAGGCAAGGAGCTGCGGCTGCAGCTCGACGACGAGTTCGTCTCGTCGGAGCACGCGACCATTGAAAAGGAGCGCGGCCTTTGGTTTCTGCGGGACCGCGACGCTCGCAACGGCACCTGGGTCGACGGCGCGGAGGTGGGTGAGTACGAGCTGCGCGACGGCTCCGTCATCGAAGTGGGCAGCAGCTTCTTCATCTTTCGCGAAGCCGACTCATTGGAGGAATCGCCCTCGCCGGACAGCGAGCTGCAGACGTTGAACCCCGCTTACTCCGCGCGCTTGAAATCATTGGTGAGGATTGCCTTTGGCACCGTTCCCGTCGTCCTGCGCGGCGAGAGCGGGACGGGCAAGGAGGTGACGGCGCAGGCCATCCACCGGCTCTCCGGCCGCAGCGGTCTGTTCCAAGCGCTCAACTGCGCCGCGCTGCCGGCGGAGCTCGTGGAGGCCGAGCTCTTCGGACATGAGAAGGGCGCGTTCACCGGCGCGACCACTCCCCGTCAGGGTGTCATTCGCAGCGCCCAGGGTGGCACGCTCTTCTTGGACGAGATCGGAGATCTTCCTCTTTCACAGCAGCCGAAGCTGCTCCGGGTGCTCGAGGAGCAGACGGTGAAGCCGGTGGGCAGCGACAAGGCGTTGCCGGTCGACTTCCGCCTGGTGGTGGCGACGAACCGCGATCTGGAGGCCATGGTCGCGGCAGAGACGTTCCGCGGCGATCTGCTGGCGCGCCTGAGCGGCTTTACGCACGTGATTCCACCGCTTCGCGAGCGGCGCGAGGATCTGGGCACGCTCATCGCGCGCTTGTTACAGCGCTACGCGGGGAATGAGGCGTCACGAATCCGCTTCACGCTCGAGGCGGCCCGCGCGCTCGTCTATTACAGCTGGCGGCTCAACGTTCGCGAGCTGGCCATGGCGCTGAGGTCGTCCATCGAGCTGGCGGAGGAGGGCGAGGTGGACGTGCAGCACCTGCCCGGATCGCTGACCGCGCCCAGGCCCGGCGCGCCCGACGAAGGGACGGTCGTTCTCTCGCGCGACCCGGTCCGCCGGAAAGAACAGCTGATCGAGCTCCTGGTGAAGCACGAGGGCAACGTGACCGCCGTCGCCCGGGTGACCGGCAAGGCGCGCATGCAGATCCACCGTTGGATGCGCGAGTACCGCATCAATCCAAACGACTATCGGCCAAAATCAGAGCTCTGAACGAATGGCACGCCGCGTGCT
>DATBAA010000326.1:0-6342 GCA_036271755.1 Myxococcales bacterium
GCGCTGGGTCCGCGCGGCTACGAAGTGGTGGCCACCGTCGCCAACAATTCCGACGCGCCGGCCGCGGGGCTCCTGCTCTCGCTCAAGATCGGCCAGAGCACGGTGGCAAAGGGCTTCGTCGACGTTCCGCCCCACGGCACCGCCAAGAAAACGCTCGCCGCGGTGTTGCCAGCGGGCTCCATCACCGGCCGCGCCGAGCTGGCGCGCGAAGAGTCGCGCGGTCTGGACGAGGACGACGCGCAGGAGTTCGTGGTGCACGTCCCGCGCGACGTGAAGGCGCTCATCGTCGACGGCGCGCCGTCTTCCCTGCGTTCGCGCGACGAAGCCTTCTTCGTCGAGGCGGCGCTGGCTCCGGCGCGCACCTCCGGCCGCATCACCGCCACCACCCTGGACGCCGACGCGGCGGTCAACGCGACGTTGGACGGCTACGACGTGATCCTGCTCCTGAACGTCGCCGCGCCGCCCAAGGCTTTCATCGACAAGCTGCGGCTCGCGGTGAAGACGCGCGGCGTAGGGCTCTTCATCGCCTTGGGAGACCACGTCGACCCCGACGCGTACAACGACACCTTCGGCGACCTGCTGCCGCGCCCGCTGCACCTGATCAAGACGGCGGCCGAGCCGGGCGTGGGCGCGGAGGATCACGCGGCGCGGTTCGGCGTCGTCGACTGGACCGACCCTCTCTTCCGCATCTTCGGGCCCGCCGAGCGCGAAGGCGTGGAGAGCGCGCGCACCTTCCGCTACGCGCTGCTCAAGCCTTCGGGGACGCAGGCGCGCACGCTCGCCTCTTACGACGATGGAGCGCCGGCCTTGATCGAAGCGCGCACCGGCGCGGGCCGGGTTCTTTTGTATACCAGCAGCGTCTCGCGCACCTGGACCGACTGGCCCATTCGCGTCTCCTTCCTGCCGGTGCTGCAGCAGGCGGTCAGCTTCCTGGCTTCGGCGCTGGAGGAGAAGCAGCCGGCGCCGGCGCAGATCGGCGCCGAGCGCCTCATCGAACCGCCGCAGGGTCTCGCGGTGCTGCAAGTGCTGGGTCCGGACGGCAAGCCGCTGCAGCTGCGGCGCAGCAAGCCCGACGCGGTCGAAGCTTCGGTTGGACCGCTGCTCGAGCCGGGCCTCTACCGGCCGCAGGTCGGTCCGCCGGGAGGGACCGGCCACGACGAGCCGTCGCTGGCCTTCGTTGCCTTGATGGACGCGAAGGAGAGCGACTTGCGCCGGGTGGACGAGGCCGAGCTCAAGGCGCAGCTGGGTGGCGCCGGCTCCGCGCAGGTGGCCGCCTCGACCGAAGCCGCGCAAGGCTCGCACGGCACGCCCTTGTGGAGTCCATTGCTGTTGCTCGGCGTCCTCGCTCTCTTGGGCGAGGGCCTGCTGACCCGTCGTTAAAGACCTTTGAGGTCGATCAGCTGCCAGCGGTCGTCTTCGACGAGGCCGACGCCCGCCGCGTAGGTCTCGTTGTAGCGCGTGGTCTTGCGGCCGGTTTTCTGCGTCACCGAGACGACGAGGCAGTCGGCGAAGCCGCGTCCGGCCGCCTTGCACGGGCCTCCCGCGCTGCGGACGGTGCGCGTCAACTCGGACGCGCCGCGGGTCTCCTTCCACGACGTTCCGGCGCGCAGCGATCCGGGCAGCACCAGCCGCTCGACGGATCGCGCGACACCGCCCTCGGGCTTGACCGAGACGTTGACCACCCCGTCCGGCCGCAGCGCGTAGGTGAGCTCGGTGGAAGGCTTCGCCTTGCGGGCCACGATCATGGTGCAGCTCTCGACGACCGCGCCGTCCTTGGCGCCGTCGCGCGGCTGCCCCGAGACGACCTCGCAGGAGGTGCCGATGCCGTGGCCGGCCCGATCCTCGTAGATGCGCAACAGTCCTGGTCGCGAAGCAAACCAGTGCGACGGATCCAGCTCGGCTGCCAGCAGCGCGAGCAGAAGGATCAAGCGCGCCGCTCAGTCGGGTCGTGGCGGTGGTCGCCGGCCGAGGCAGGATCTTGCAGATCCTCCGAGAAGCGGCGGTGCTCCTCGGTGGCGCAGGCCGACGCGGCTGCTTCGGGGTTGATCGATTCGGCAGGCCTGGCGAACTTCTGCAGCTGACCGACGCGGGCCGAAGCCTGGGCCAGCCGCTCGCGCAGCAGCGGACCCGCGCGCGCCCCGCGGGCGATGGCGTCGATGGAGTCGTGCTGGTGCTGCAGCGTGTGGCACACCAGCACCGCATCGCAGCCGGCGGCGATGGCCAGCTCCGCCGCGTCGGGCACGCCCCAGATGTCGGCGATGGCCTTCATCTCCAGGTCGTCCGAGATGCAGGCGCCCTGGAACTCCACGTCCTTGCGCAAGATGCCCAGCGACACCGGCGAGAGCGTGGCCGGCAGCCGGTCGAAGGCTTCGAAGCGCACGTGCGCGGTCATCACCGACGCCAGCTGCGCGCGGGCCGCCGCCACGAAGGGCACCAGCTCCACCTCCCAGAGCCGCGACTTGTCGTGCGCAAGACGAGGCAGCGTGAGGTGAGAATCGGTGGACGTGTCGCCGTGGCCGGGGAAATGCTTCGCACACGAAGCAACTCCGGCCTTCTCCAGACCGTGGGCCAGCGCGACGCCCAGCCGCGCCACCCGCCGCGGATCGCGGCTGAAGGAGCGGTCGGCGATGACCGGGTTCTTCGGGTTGGTGTCGACGTCCACCACCGGCGCGAAGTTGAAGTCGATGCCGCAGGCCAGAAGCTCCTCCGCGATCATCTTGCCGACCTTCTCGGCCACGGCGGGTCCGCTCAGGCCCAGCGCGCCGCCCGCCTCATCGATGTCGCCCAGCCGCCGCATCGAGGGCCACGCGGTCCAGAAGGGAGGACGCAGGCGCTGCACCCGCCCGCCTTCTTGATCGATGCAGATCAAGAGCGGCTCCTTGCTCGCCTGCTTCAGATCCTTGGCGAGCTGGGCCACCTGCGAGGGGTCGCGGACATTGCGCGAGAAGAGGATGACCCCGCCCACGCCGCGCGCGACGAGCTGCAGCTCCTCCTTTTTCGGAGTGAGCCCCTTGATACCGACAAAGACGCACCTTGCCGCCTCATGCTCGAAGGGATCCAAAGTCATTTTTTCATCCTTACTCTCGCATGGCGGGATGTAGCCGGGGTAGTTCGATTGTTCTGGTAACATCGAGCGGGGTGTCACGTTGAGGGTCTTCGGCAAACTGTTTCTGGTTTTGGTCACCGGCTCATTGGCTGCGCGCGCCGCGCCGGCCGATCGCGACGCTCTGCGTAAAGCGGTCGATACGCTCCTGGCGCAGTCGCCGCTGGCCGGCGCGCACGTCGGCGTGCAGGTCGAGGCGCTGGACGACGGCGCGGTGGTCTACTCGAAGAACCCAGACGATCTGCTCAACCCCGCCTCCAACACCAAGCTCATCACCAGCGCCGCCGCGCTCATGCGCCTGGGCCCCGAATACCGCTTCACCACCGACTACCTGGGCGACAAGCCCATCAGCAAGGGGCGCGTCGGAACCCTGTTCGTGAAGGGCCGCGGCGACCCGGCCGTCAACACCGAGCGGCTCGACGGTCTGGTGAGCGATCTCTGGCACCGCGGGCTGCGCAACGTCGGCGACCTCGTGCTCGACGACACCTTCTTCGACCGCGAGGAGTTCGGCCCCGGCTGGGAGCAGGAGACCAGCGACAAGTCGTGGGCCGCGGGCGTGGGCGCCCTCTCGCTCAACCACAACAACGTCGCCATCTACATCTCGCCCGGAGACCGCGTCGGCAGCCGCGCGCGCGTCGAGGTGGACCCCGACGCCCGCGACTACTTCGTCATCGAATCGAAGGTGACCACCGTCCGCTCGGACCGCCGCAAGCTGCGGCCGCACACCCTCGTCGAGGGTGAGCGGACGCGCATCGTGGTCGAGGGCCGCATCCCGCTGCGCTCCGACACCATCGTGAACTTCCGCCGCGTCGGAGACCCCACCTTCTATTACGGCAACGTGCTGCGCGTGCTGCTCGAGCGGCGCGGCATCCACGTGTCGGGCAAGATCCGCCGCGGCGTGGTGCCGCCGGACGCGGCGCTCATCCAGAGCTACGACTCGCCCGCGCTGGCCGAAGTCGTGCGCGACATGAACAAGGTCTCGTCGAACTTCATCGCCGAGATGCTGGTGAAGACGCTGGGCGCCGAGCTGAAGGGCGCGCCGGGCACCTGGCCGAAGGGCATCGACGTCACCCAGGATCTGCTCGCCGAATTGGGCCTCGCCCGCGGCACGTACACGCTGCGCAACGGCAGCGGCCTCAACGACACCAACCGCTTCACCGCGCGGCAGATGGCCATGCTGCTGCAGGGCGTCTGGAAGCGCTTCCCGGTGGCGGCGGAGTTCGTGGCCTCGCTGGGCATCGCCGCGCGGGATGGCACCATGCGGCTGCGCATGGAGGGCACCGACGCTGCCGGCCGGCTGCGCGCCAAGACCGGAACCCTCGAGCACGTCACCGCGCTCTCCGGCTACGTGCAGTCTCTGGGCGGCGAGCGGTTCGTCTTCTCGGTGCTGGTCAACGACTGGACCGGGAAGAGCGGGCTCGTCATCTCCTCCATCGATCGCCTGGGTGTGATGCTGGCCGCCTCGGGGACGCCGGAGTCGTCTGCGCGCGAGGCGGCGCTGGCGTCGCTCTCGCAGTTCTTCCCGCAGGACGCGCCGCCGGCCGAGCTGAAGGCGCGGCTCGCCACCTACTCGCAGCTGGCGAACGCGCCCGACAAGAAGAACCTGCCTTTCCTGCGCACCGCGCTGCGGACCGAGCGCGACCCGCTCTTGCGCGTGGCCCTGGCCGACGCGCTCTATCGCAGCGATCCCGAGCAGGGCGGCGGCGCGCTCTTGGAGGCCATGCCGCCTTCGCCCGAGCTCTTCCTGCGGCTGCGCAATGCAGGCAAGGAGCAGTCGCTGCCGGTGCCCGCCGTCTCGTCCCTGCTCGACCTCGCGGTCGACGGCAGCCCCGAGGCGCTCTTGCGGCTCCTGGCGCTGGCGCCGCTGGCTTCGGGCCCGGGCCGCGACGAGCCGCTGGCGCAGATGATGACCGACGGCCTCGTCGAAGTGGGCGAGGCTTCGCCCGACGAGATGCTGGCCGCGCTCCGGGTGGTGCCGCAGCAGCAGGCGCAGGCGGCCATCGAGCTGGTGTCGGCCGGGCTGCTGGCGGCGTCGACCGATCCGCAGCACTATCCGCTCTCCGATGCGCTTCGCGCGGCGGCCGGTGGACAGCCCGCGACTCCGGCTGCTCCGTTCGACGGCTGGCTGGCGGTCCTCGAGCACCGGCCGGCGGCCGCTCCCGCTCCCGCTCCCGCTCCCGCTCCAGCCGCTGTCGCTGTCGCCGGAGCGGTCGCGGCTGCCAGCGCCACGCAGACCGTCGCGGTGGTTCCCCCGGTTGCTCCGGCGGCGCAGCCGTTGACGCAAGTGGCCGCGGTCCCCTCCGCGCCGGCCGCGGCGAAGCCGGCAGCGCCTGCGACGGTCATCGCTCCCATCGCCGTGCCCAAGACCGAAGCGCCGGAAGCGAAGTCCCAGCCCGACGCCAAGGCGGCCCCAGCCGAGAAGAGCGGCTACCGCGCGGTCCCGGCGGTGCTCGTGGCACCGGAAGCGCAGAAGCCCGCGGTTCCCGCCACCTGCTCGGCCTCCGAGCCGGCTTGCAGGGGCGGCGGAGGATAAGCCGCGCCTGGCGCCGCGTCGCGCGGGTTTCAGATCTGCTGTCGGACCCCTGTGCTAGGTTGCGAACCTACACTCGAAAGCAGCGAGGCACGCATGGCGGGCAGCGGCGTCAACAAGGTCATCCTGGTCGGAAACCTGGGCAAGGATCCGGAGGTCCGGTACACGCCCGGCGGCGCGGCCGTGGCCAACTTCACCATCGCCACCAACGAAAACTGGACCGACAAGCAGGGCCAGAAGCAAGAGCGCACCGAATGGCACCGCATCGTTGTCTGGGGCAAGGCCGCTGAGCTCTGCGGCGAGTACCTCTCCAAGGGCCGGCAGGTCTACATCGAAGGCCGCCTGCAGACGCGCGAGTGGAACAACAAGGAAGGCGTCAAGCAGTACACCACCGAGGTGGTCGCCAACCCGGTCGGCGGCGTGGTCTTCCTCTCGGGCGGTGAGCGCGGCGCCGGCGGCGGAGGCCGCGGCAAGTCCGGCGGCTCTGGTCAGGACGACTTCGGCGCACCGCCCCCGGGCCTCGACGAAGGCCCGCAGGGCGGCGGCTCGGGCGGTGGCGGCGGCTCCAAAGGCGGAGAAGACGACATCCCGTTTTGACCGAAGCGGTCAGTGGTGCTCGCCGCCGGAAGAAATAAATCGTTCGGCGTCGATGGCGGCCATGCAGCCCGTGCCTGCGGCGGTGACGGCCTGGCGGTAGATGGGGTCGGCC
>DATBAA010000327.1:0-12056 GCA_036271755.1 Myxococcales bacterium
TGCGCGACACCGACTTTGCCGCCCGCTACGGCGGCGACGAGTTCGTGGTGCTGCTCTCGCAGACCAACGAGGCGCAGGCCGCGCTCTTCGCCGAGCGCCTCCGCAAGCGGCTGATCGAGACCAGCGAGCGCGCCGGGTTGCCCGTGCGCGGCTCCATCGGCGTGGCGGCGGTCAGCTCGGACGAGCTGGAGACGCCGGACGCCTCGGAGGATCTGCTGCGCCGCGCTGACGAAGCGCTCTACCGCGCCAAGCGCTCAGGGAGGGACAGGGTCGAAGTGGCCCATGTCCATCACTGACTGGCCATCGATGCACAGCCACCAGCAGAGACGACCAAGCGCCGCTAGCCGATGCCGGTGATCTTCACCGGCGTCACGTCTGGGTCGATCACTTCCCGCTCGTCGCCCGGCTCTTCGTCGCGCGGGGACTTGCCCGAGTAGCGGTAGAGCTTGTTGTAGAGCGTCTTCTCGCTGATGCCGAGCGCCTGCGAAGTCCGCGCCTTGTTGTTCTGCAGTCGAGTCAAAGTAGACAAGATATACTCTTTCTCGATTTCGCGGAGCGGCAGCCCGTACGGCAGCTTCAAGTAGGCGCTCTCGCCGCCGCCCGCCGCCAGCTCGGACGGAAGATGCTCGGCTTCGATCATCGAGTTGCCGCACAAGATCACCGCGCGCTCCAGCGTGTTGCGGAGTTCGCGGATGTTGCCCGGCCAAGCGTAGTAGCAGAGCAGCTTCATCGCCTGGGGAGAGACGCCCTGCGGCTTCTTCCCGCCCTCGCGCCCGAACTTGTCGATGAAGTGCTGCACCAGCACCGGAATGTCGTCGCGCCGCTCTTTCAAGGGCGCGAGGTTCACGTGGAAGACGTTGAGCCGGAAGTAGAGATCCTCGCGGAACCGCTGCGCCTTGATCTCTTCCTTCAAGTCCCGGTTGGTGGCGCTGACCACGCGGACGTCCACCGTGATCTCGCTCTTGCCGCCCAGCCTGCGCAGCCGCTCTTCTTCGATGACCCGCAGGAACTTCGCCTGCAGATCGACGGGGATCTCGCCCACCTCGTCCAAGAAGAGCGTGCCGCCGTCGGCCAATTCCCAGCAGCCCAGGCGCCGCTGGTCCGCGCCGGTGAAGGCGCCGCGCTCGTGGCCGAACATCTCGCTCTCCATCAGGCTGGCCGGAATGGAGGCGCAGTTGATGGCGATGAAGGGCTTGTCGCGCCGCGGGCTCAGCTGGTGGATGGCGCGGGCGACCATCTCTTTTCCCGTGCCCGACTGCCCGGTGATCACCACGCTGGCCTTCGAGGGCGCGACCTTCTCCACCAGCTCCATGGCGCGGCGCATGGGCGGCGAGGTGCCGATCATGCCGACGCCGGAGTCCATCTGGCCGATGCGCCGGCGCAGCACCTGCATCTCGTGCAGGGTCTCCTTCTTCTCCAGCGCGCGCTGCAAGATGACCTTCAACCGCGCCGGATCGAGCGGCTTCTCGACGAAATCGAAGACGCCTTCGCGCACCGCCTCTACCGCGGCGTCGATGGTGCCCTTGCCGGTGATGATCACCACCGGCGTGTCGGGCTGCTCCTCGCGCAGCGCGCGCACGAGCGCAAGGCCGTCCAGCTTGGGCATCACCAGGTCGCTGATGATCACGTCGGGATGAGTCTCGGCAGCCATCTTCAGCGCGCCGTGTCCGTCGGCCGTCTGGTCGACCTCGTAACCCCATCGCTGGAGAAGCTCCGCGAAGACTTCGCGGGTCTGCTCCTCGTCGTCGACAATCAAGATGCGGGCCTTCGACATGATGCCTCTTATCGCGGATGCAGAAAGTGGAGCGAGAGCCGTGCGACCCCTCCTGGAGGGGTCTCGATCGAGAGCTCGCAAACAGCGTCAGCGGCCAGCCTGCGGGCCGCGTCGAGATGGACCACCGCGTTGTCGCGGTTGCCGGCGCCGCCCTGGGCGCGGACGATGAGCAGCGCGGCCGTGCCTTGCGGCAGCAACTCGAGCGCGACCTCGCCGCCGTCGCGCGCCAGCTCGACGCCGGCCACCAGCGCGTGCGCGACCAGATCGCCCAGCCAGCGGCCATCGGAGCGGACCATCAACCCGTCCGGGGCGGAGCAGGTGACCAGCACTGACGCACGACGGGCGTCGTAAGCAAAGAGACGGACCGCGCGATGCGCCGCGGCTGCCAGGTCGGGCGGCAACTGCTCGGGCGAGGCGAACTCGCCAAAGCTTCGCAGGAGCGCGTCGACTTTACCGATGCCGTCGCGCAAGGCGTTCACGTGCTTGGTCACCGGAGTGCCTGCGGAGGTGAGCTTCTCGGCCATCAACTGCAGGTGCAGGACCATGTTGTGCAGAGGGTTTTTCCCCTCATGCGCCATGCCGGCGGCCACGCGCTCGAGCAGCAGCGCACGATCCGCGGCGCGCGCCGGCGCCTCGTCGTCACCTGCCCGGGGAATGCGCTGCATTGGATGCGCCACGCCACCTCGCCTTTTCCGGGGCACACTTCCCCGATGAGCGAGTTACGCGCAACTGCTTGATTCTTGAATGTTCTGATGCCGAACGGATCTTCCGCGGCCGCGTCAGAACGCGAACAGTGCCACGGCGGTGCCGCCCGCGACGAGGCCAGCCGCGAGCCCGACGAGCCCCAGCGTCTTGTCGCTCTTCTCGTTGTTCAAGAGATCGTGCGCCTCGGAGCCGGAGTGCTTCGAGCCGGTCAGGTCCGAGCCCGCGGAAGCGCCCTTGGCGTAGAAGACGCCTCCGCCCGCCAGTGCCACCACTGCCACACCCAAGGCAACGTAGCCGGCGATCTTGCGGCCGCTGCCCGAGGAGCTCTCTGCCTGCGGCCTCGGCGCCGTGCCGGTGGCCGCGTCGGGAACGCGCGTCGTGGTCGCCGCGCTTGGCGCAGGCCGGGTGGGCGTGGTGCTGGCGATGACCGGCGGCGGAGGCTTCGCGGGCGCGGGCGGCGGCCTGGCGGCCGGCGGAGGAAGATCGAGGCCCGGCTGCGCGGTGGCCACGGTGGTCTTCGGCTTCGACGGCGGCGGCAGATCCATGCCCGGCAAGGTCAGCGCGTTCGGATCCGGCGCCTTCTGCGCGGTCGGCGCGCCGGGCAGGTCCATGCCGGGCAGCGTCAGGTCTTCGGAGGGCTTCTTCTTGCCTCGCCTGTTGGCGGCCACGGCAGGCGCGCCCGCTCCGGGCAGATCCAAGCCGGGTCCTGGCAGCGCCAGCTCGGTCACGGCGCCGCCACCGAGCTTCGCCACCTTCAGCCGCACCTTGTCGGAGGTGGCGGGAAGCGCGAGCGGGTCGGCCAGGTAGGCGTCGTAGTTCTTCTTCGCTTCGGTCTTGTTGCCCAGGTGCGCGTACGCATCGCCGATGCCCACCAGGTATTCGGCGTTCACGTCGGAGGCGTAGGCGGCCTTCCACTCCCTCAGGGCCGTCTTCCACTGCCCCTTCCGCTCGGCGCGCTTTGCCGCCTGGACGTGGCTTGCGGCGTCGGCGTAGGCCGGCGCTACGGCAAAAATTGCGGTGGCAGCAGAAACGGCGAAAGCGACACGCATCGAGGGCTCCCCAGGTCGACAGCCCTTCGAACATTCAGCCGCTTTCCCGAGAGTGTCAAGCAGTTGGCTCTTCGGGCGGAATGCCGGCCGAAGACTCTGCCGCGGAGACCTTGCCGGACGAGAGGTCCACGAGCTCGATGCCGATCTGGCCGGCGATCTTGAAGATCCGGTCGTCCCTATAGAATTCGCCGTAGACGATGCGCTTCATTCCACAGTTGGCGATGAGCTTGAAGCAAGGCCAGCAAGGGCTGGCGGTGGTGTAGATGTCCGCGCCGTCGATGGAGACGCCGTTCTTGGCCGCCTGCAAGATGGCGTTGGCCTCGGCGTGGATGGTGGCCACGCAGTGGCCGTTCTCCAGCATGTGCCCCGCGTCGTCGCAGTGGGGCATGCCGCGAATGGAGCCGTTGTAGCCGGTGGAAAGGATCATCCGGTCGCGCACCAGCAGCGCCCCGACGTGTTTGCGATCGCAGGTCGCCCGCGAGGCGACGACCGAAGCGATCTGCATGAAGTAGGAGTCCCAGTCCGCGCGCATGGCGGACGAGTCTACTGCGCGCGGGCCACCGGCGCAGCACCTGCCTGAGCGGCCAGCGTGCGTGATTCGCCCAGGCCCGCGAGCTTGCCGATGCCCGCGCGGACGAGGAAACCGTGGATCTTGGCCGGCGGTGAGAGGAAGGTCTCGCCCGGCATCGGCACGTCGAAGGAGTAGTCGTCCTTGCTGATGCCGCCGAACGCCACCCGGGCGGTGCGGTAGCCCTCGACCAGCCCGCAGAGGCGGCCCGAAGGCAGCGCGAAGACCCCTCCGCCGGAGGCGCCGTAGCCGATGGGCGCGTCGGTCTTCATCGACTGCTGCATCTCCTGCTCGTCGAGCTCCAGCTGGCTGACGATGCCCGACGAGACGCTGAGCGACTTTCCGTACGGCGCGCCCACCACCACCACGTCGTCACCGACATCGACCTGGCCTTCGACCGCGATGGCCACCGCGTCGAGCTTCTCGCCTTCGACCGCGAGCAGCGCCAGATCTTCCTCGGGGACGTGGCCTTCGAAGACGACCCTGGCCGGCAAGCGGTGCAGCTTGGGACGCTCGACCACCACCTCGAACGAAGCGGTAGAGGAGAGCCCCTCGCGCTCGACGACGTGCTCGTTGGTGAGCACGTAAGAGGTGTTGCCTTCGGTGGCCACTACCACGCCGCTCGCGGCCCGGGCGACCTTGCCCTTGGTCAGGACCTCGACCCGGACGCTCTGGCGCAGCGCCCGCTGCACCACCTTGCTCTTTTCGCTCTTGAATGAAACCAGGGCGGCGGCAGTCGCAGCCTTCGATGATCCGGACCCTGGTGCTGCCTGCGCAGCCAGAACCACCAGAGATACGAGCGCGCACGTTCCGAGGATCGTCTTCGTCAAGTGCAGAACCCTCCGTTTGCCCTTCTCTGAACACTACATGGCAAGCGATTGATTCCAAAACCGTCACAAGGAAGACCAACGCCGGAGGGAGAGGGAGTAGCATCTGCTGCTACCTTGAACAGGTGACCACCTCTCGCATGCGCAACATCACCACCATCGTCGTCGGGTTCTTCGTCGGTCTGGTGCTGGCGAGCCTCGATCACATCTTGCCCGTGAGCAGCTACCAGTCTGGGCCCACGAAGTGGGTGGTGGTGTTCGTCGACTGGGTGGCGCCCCCCATGGCGGGCATCCTCTTCGCCGGAGCGCTGGTCTACGCGCAGCGCATGCGCCGCCTCCACTCGGCCGAGCGCGCAGCGGCCGAGGTGCTGGCTGAGCGGCTCGCTGGCACCGAGCGGCGCCAGGCCATCTGGGTGGTGGCCGCCGCCGTGGCGCACGACATGAAGAACCCGCTGCACAACGCGCAGCTGCTCGTGGAAGAGCTCTTGGAAGAGGTGGACTCCGACAGGCGCTCGCAGCTGCTGGACCGGCTGCGCGGCAACGTGCAGAGGGCCACCGAACGGTTGGCGGAACTTTCCCGCGCCGGGCAGCGTCAAGCAGACACGGTGGACCAGAAAGTCGACCTCTCCAACACGCTGGACGAGCTGCGCGAGCGGCTCAAGCCCACCGTCCAGGCCACGCGCTCGGTGCTGGAGATCGACTGCCCGCGCGGGCTGGCGGTCCGCGGAGACGCGCACGCGTTACGGTCGGCGGTCGAGAACGTAGCCGCCAACGCCTTGGAAGCGCTGCAAGGTGGCGGCGCCGGAAACAAGCTCGCGCTCAAGGCGCAGGCCAGGGAAGGCATCGTCGAGTTGCTGGTCCAGGACGACGGGCCGGGCATCTCTACCGACGTGAAAGAACGGCTCTTTGCACCCTTTTCCTCCGGCCACAACGGCACGGGGCTCGGGCTGGCCATCGCCCGCGCGCTCGCCCGGGCTGGAGGCGGTGATCTGGACTGTACGGAGTCCGGACCCGGTGGCACCACATTCCGTTTTATCTTTCAGGCAGGATAAGGTTCAGCCTGCGTAAGGACTAGGGAGAAAAATGCTCAACGAACGTTTGGAAGTGCCGGTCCCTCGCACGACGCCTCGCACCATCCTGCTGGTCGAGGATGAGGCGGACGCCCGCACCATCCTCGCCCGCCGGCTCCAGGCTTTCGGCTGGACCTGCCTCGCGCATGCGAGCGTCGAGGGAGCGCTGCAGGATCCGGAGCTGCGCTATGTCGAGGCCGTGGTCGCCGACGTCGTCCTGGGCGACGGGCGCGCCATGTCGGGCATCGAGCTCATTCCCGCGCTGCGCAAGGCCGAAGTCCGCGCCCCGGTGGTGCTGGTGACGGCCTTCGCCGACGCTCAGCGGCTCAAGGCCGCGCTGAACGCCGGCGCCTCTTATCTGCTGGAGAAGCCGTTCACCACCGAAGCGCTGCGGCAGGTGCTGGACAAGGTGACGGCCGTCGATGTCGACCTGGGCCGCCTCGTCAACAAGGCGCTCTCCAAGGCGCGGCTCACCCGCAAGGAAGAAGAGGTCGCGCGCCTGGTCCTGAAGGGGCTCACCTCGGCGGAGATCGGCGCGATGATGGGCAACAGCGAAAAGACCATCAAGCAGCACCTGACCCAGGTCTACGCCAAGCTCGGCGTCGCCGGCCGCGCCGAATTCTTCCACATGGTCTTCCCCTCTTAGGCTCTCTCTTCCAATCAACCGCCAAGCGCGCGAAGCGCACAAAGGGGCTGTCCAAGTCTGCAACACCGGCTTGAACAGCTCCTTTTGTATGTATTTTCTTCGCGCGCTTTGTGCGCTTTGCGGTTGATCCGAAGAGATGGTCAGTCGGTGTAGCGTTTGGAGAGCAGGAGGACGATGGCGTCCTTTGCGCAGTGTTCGCAGTAGCCGCGGTTGTCTCGCATGGCGCGCAAGGTGTCTTCGACCTGCTGTTGCTCGCGGGTAGAGAGCTGCGAGCGTTCGTCGCCCAGGAACTTGAGGACGCGTTCGGCGCCCTTGCGCAGCGTGCGCTTGCGCTCGTCGAAGAAGTGATCGCGCAGGCGGCGGAAGAGGTCGGGGAAGATCTGCGAGTAGTCGATGGCGCCTTCCGGGTGCTCCAGCCGGTGCGCGCCCACGGCCGAGATGAGCCCGCGGCGGAACTCGCGCCGGTCCTCGACGCCCGCCATGACGATGGCCTCGGTCTGCGCCATCATCTCCTCGTCGGGCCGCTCCATCTCGCCGGTGTGCGCGTTCCGCAAACGCTCGCCGCGCGTCCAGGCCAGCACGTGCAGCACGTAGCGCTCGAACATGGTGCGGTACTGCTTCTCGCTGACGAGGCCCATGGCTTCGCGGACCTCTTCGTCGACGACGTCCAGGTATTCGGCCTCGGCGACGCGGACGAACTCTTCGTGGTCGTGGTAGCCGTCGACCACTTCCTGCTGCAGGAACTCGTAGACGGACTTGTCGCGCGTCAAGGCTTCGAGCTCTTCCAGCACTGCTTGCGGCGTGAGGCAGTGATAGCTGTCGTTCTGCGCGGCGTTGCTGATGACGGTCTTCAATTCGCGCGCTGAAGCCCCGCTGCGGCCTTCGTAGTTTGGGTAGACGTCCGATTCGCGCCAGAGATCCTGCAGATGCTTCTTCAGCTCGCGCGATTGATTTCCGCCCAGCCGGTCCGGCGCGCGGCCGTTGTCGTAGAGCCGCGACTTCTCCAGCGGAGTGAGGTGGTCGGCGATCTTTCGCAGGTCTCCCTTGTAGCGGTCGCCGACGGGCTTCTTGAGGCGCGTCAACACCGCCCAGAGCGCGGCCACCCAGGTGGCGTGCGGCGCCACGTGCTTGCCCACCGTCTCGCGCAGCCTATGGTTGTAGACCTGCTCTTCTTCTTCAATCCGGCGGAGATAAGGTACCCGTACAAGCTCGATGCGGCCCTTGAACGAGGCGAAGTCGCCCATTTCTTTGAAGGCCGAGAGGTGCTTCTCGTTGCTGCTGGAGAGCAAAATAGAATCGAGGTGCAGCAGGAAGTGGCTCATGCGGGCGATGCCGGTCTCCACCGTGCCCAGGAGATACTTGTAGTGCTCGAGCGGCCGCTTCAAGAGGTCGCTGAATTCAATCACGCCGCGATTGCCGGCGACGAGCGGCCCGTAGGGTTCGTACAAAGAGAGGTTCTGCAGCGCGCCCGGCAAGGCGCCGTGGCTGCGGTCGGAGGTGACCTGGCGGTAGTCGGCGTCCACGGCCATCTGCGGCTCGACGGTGACCGCGCCGATCATGTAGCGCCGCGAAAGGTAGAACCGCTCTACCTGGACGTGGCGCAGCACCTTCAAGACGTCGCCGTTGTAGCTCTGCAAGAGCGCCGCGTAGATCTGGCGGCACTTGTGGCACAGCTCTCCCTCGAGCACTCCGGCAGCCAGCTGGAAATCTGGCCCGGGCTTGCAATGCTCGACCAGGAGCCGCTGCCGCTCGCCGCGCGGGATGAGGAAGAGCGGGTGGTCCTTCATCTCGCAGGCGATGCGGGCGTCGATCTCCTCGCCCTCGAGGTGGGCGCAGCTCTCCTGGCTGCCTTCGGCCTTGTCGCCGAAGCCGATGGAGCCTTTGATGAGCCGCTCGTTGGGGAAGATCCAGTTGAAGCGGTAGACCGCGCCTTCCGGCTTGCGCGAGTAGTCTTCCAAGGCCCGTTGAACCGCGCCGACGATGGAGCTCTTGGCCGAGCCATTGGGGCCGTGCAGCAAGATGAGCTTGTTCACCCTGCCCGCGCGCACGAACGAGTTGAGCACGCGGTAGATGGCGTTCTGGACATCTTCCTGGCCGACCACCGGCGCCCCGCCCTCGCCCTCCTGCAAGGCAGCCGCGGCTTGATCGAACGGGCGGTCGAAGAGCTTGAATCGACGCACCGTGCCAGAGGGCTTGGACACCATCTCGGTGCCGTAGTGGTCGAAGCAGTCCCGGACGTATTGGGCCGAGTCGCGGGCGTGAACCCGGGGCGCCTCGAAGAACGCCTCGACGTACTCTTGGAAGGTGAGGATCGTCTTGTTGCCCAAGAACGACCGCTGCGCCTGCTCACCGACGGACTTCAAGTAGCGAAGAGAGTCCACCATGGTAGTCTAACACTCCGTGAGCAAGATCATCGGCATCGATCTCGGAACGACCAACAGCTGCGCGGCCATCGTCGAGAATGGCGCCGTGAAGCTCATCCCCTACAAGGGCGGTGACTTCATCATCCCGTCGATCTTCGCCATCGACGAGAAGGGCAACGAGCTGATCGGCCATGAGGCCAAGCGCCAATGGCAGCTGAACCCGCGCAACACCGTCTACGCCGCCAAGCGCCTGGTCGGGCGCGCCTACAACAGCGACATCGTCGAATCGATGAAGAAGTCGGTCGCCTATGAAATGAAGGCGGGCGAGCGCAACGACGTGGTGCTGGACATCGGTAAGAAGAACTTTCGCCTCGCCGAGATCAGCGCGAAGATCTTGAACAAGATTCGCGTCGTCGCACAGGACTATCTTCAAGAAAAGGTCACTCGCGCGGTGGTGACGGTGCCGGCCTACTTCACCGACCGGCAGCGGCAGGCGGTGAAGGACGCGGGCAAGATGATCCAGCTCGAGGTGGTGCGGATCATCAACGAGCCCACGGCCGCGGCGCTGGCCTACGGTCTCGAAAAGAACGACGGCAAGAAGATCGCCGTTTACGACCTGGGCGGCGGCACCTTCGACGTCTCCATCATCGAAATCCGCGACCGCGTCTTCGAGGTGAAGGCGACCGGCGGCGACATCTTCCTGGGCGGGCTCGACTTCGACCAGGCCATGATCGCGCACGTGCTCATCGACTTCGAGAAGAAGCACGGCATCGATCTGTCGAGCGATCCGGTGGCCATGCAGCGCATCAAGGACCTGGCCGAGCGCGTGAAGATCGACTTGAGCTCGCGCGAGCAGGCGCCCTTCAGCGTGCCGTTCGTGACCATGACGCCGCAGGGGCAGCCGCTCAATATCGATTTCGTCTTCACCCGGAAACTGCTCGAGGAGCTAACGAAGGATCTGGTCGATCGCACGGTGGCCATCCTCCAGCGCGTGATGCAGGACGCGGGGCTCGATCCCAAGCAGGTCGACGAGCTTTTGCTGGTCGGCGGTCAGACGCGCATGCCGCACGTGCAGAAGCGGTTGACGGAGATCTTCGGCAAGCCGCCCAGCAAGGGGGTTCATCCCGACGAGGCGGTGGCCATCGGCGCCGCGCTCTACGCCAACTCGCTGGAGGACAACTCCGATCTGCGCCTGCAGCTCTTGGACGTCATTCCCATGGCCATTGGCCTGGAGAAGGCCGGCGGAGAGTTCCACACCGTCTTCCCCCGCAACGCGGCCATTCCCAACGCCAAGGCGGTGGAGGCGACCACGAGCTACGACGGCCAGACGGAAGTGGCCATGCGCATCTTCCAGGGCGACGCCGGCGTGGTGGCGCAGAACGAGCTGCTGGGAGACTTCCTCTTCAGCGGATTGAAACCTGGCCCGGCCGGAGCGGCGCGTCTGGAGATCACCTTCGACGTCAACATCGAGGGCATCCTCACCATGTCGGCGCGCGATCTCGACACCGGCAAGCAGATGAAGACCACCGTGCGAGTCACGCAGCACTGACGTGCTGGTCTTCCGAGATGTCCTGCAAGTGTTGGACGCCGCGGCGGTGCATGCGGCCGCGCCGGTGGCCGACCTGCACGTCCACCCCTCGTTGAATGCCTACTACCTGCGGCGCGATCTGGGCAGGCAATACAAGCCGCCCAATCCGTGGAACCCGCTGCGGCAGCAGCTCGATCTGCCGCGCGCCCGGGCCGGCGGGCTGCGGGTTCTGACCAACTGCGCGTATGCCCCGTCCGTGCTGCCGGTTGGCCCGTTCAAGGCCGCGATGGGCTCGTTCGATGCGCTCGAGGCCTTGTGCGCGCGCAATCCGGCGCTGGCGCAAGTTGCGGTGAAGCGCGGCGAGCTGCAGGGCATCTTGCAGAGCGGAAAGCTGGCGGTGATCCACGCCGCCGAGGGCGGCCATCACCTGGAGCATTCGCTGGCGCGGCTCGAACAGCTGGCGGCGCGCGGGCTGCGCTACCTGACGCTGACGCACTTCATCCACAACGGCATCGCCCAGCCGGCGAAGCTTCCGGGCCGCTTCTTCTTCACCGTGCTGCGCGGGCCACCGGGGCTGACGAAGTTTGGCGCTCAGGTGGTGAAGCGCTGCGAGGAGCTGGGCGTGCTGGTGGACGTGACCCACTGCTCCGATCGCTCCTTCGCGGACGTGCTGGCGCTGGCGAAGAAGCCCGTGCTGGCCACGCACACCGGCTTTCGGAAGTTCGTGCAGCTGGAGCGCAACCTCTCCGACGAGCAGTTGAAGCTGGTCGCGCGCAGCGGAGGCCTCGTGGGCGTCATCACCTGGCGCGATCTGCTGGGCGGCCCGTCCGTAGAGGCGATGATCGATTCCATCGTCCACGGCGCGCTGGTGGCGGGGGCCGCGCACGTCGGCATCGGCACCGACTTCGACGGCTGGGTCTACAGCGCGGAAGGTGTCCGCGAGGCGCTGGACTATCCGGACATCACTGCCCGCCTGGCGCAGCGCGGGTTCAGTGAGCCGGAGATCATCGGCATCTTGGGCGGCAACTACCTGCGCGTGCTCGGAGAGACGGTCTCTCCGAGCTGAACGCGGCTACTTCTCTTCGTGCCGCTCGGCCGGCCGGGGCGGCGGCTTCTGCGGCGACGGCGTGGCGGGACGCTGCTGCTGCGGCTGGGTCGCGGTGCGCTGCGGCTGCGCCGGCGCGGTGAAGACGCGCGGCGGCGTCTGCGGCTGAGCCGGGTGTGGCGGCTGCTCGCGCGGCGCCTGGCCGACTTGCCGCGGAGGCTGGCCCACCTGGCGCGGCACCTGACCGGCTTCGCGCGGCGGGGGCTGCTGCTGCGTCGTCACCTGTGGCCGGTGCGGATTTCCCTGCGGCGGAACGTAGCGGTGATCGCCCTCTCCCGGCCGGTTCACCTCGGGCCGCGGCTGCGGGCGGTTCACCTCGACGGGCCGGTTTGGCTGGCGATTCACCACCACCGGCGCGGTGCGCGGCCGGAAGAACTGCACCGAGCCGCCGTTCACCTCCGTGTGCCGTCCGCCACCGTCG
>DATBAA010000328.1:0-2676 GCA_036271755.1 Myxococcales bacterium
CTTTCAAGCTGCGCGGATAGCCGCGGCCGGTGAGCTTCTCGTGGTGGCCGTAGGCGATGTCGGGCACGCGCTTCAGCGTCCGCGTCCAGGGGATCTGCGTCAGGAAGCGATAGGTATGAGTGACATGCGATTCGATTTCGCGACGCTCGTCCTCGGTGAGCGAACCTTTGCGCACCGATAGCTTGATGACTTCGTTGTTGGACAAGAAGCCGCGCTGCCCACCGCCGAACGGGCCCTGGAAGGTGGCCTTGGCGATCTCGCCCAGGCGATCGAAGTGGCCTTCGGCCAGCACGGTGGGCTTGTTGCAGGAGAGGACGAACTCGAACATCTCCGACAGCTCGCGTTTCTTCGTCACCAGCTGCGCGTCGATGGCCGCGATTCGCCCGCGGCCTTCGTCCGGAGGCGTCGAGAGCAGCATCTGCACCTTCAAGCGCTCCGCGGCCAGCTCTTCCTGCACGTAGATGGTCTCGAAGCGGCCGCGCAGGTTCTCCAGCTCGAGCGGCTCCAGCTTGTTGGCCTTCACCAGCACGTTCTCGCGCACGCCCACCTTGCCGAAGTCGTGCAGCAGCGCCGCATAGCGCAGCTCTTGCCGCTCCTGCGCCGAGAGCGACGAGCTCTTCCAGCGGCCGGCGGAATCTCCCGCACGGGGCAGCACGTCGCTGAGGCCCACCGAGAGCCGGGCGACGCGGCCCGAGTGGCCTGCGGTCGTAGGGTCGCGCGATTCGATGGCCACCACGCTCGCGCGCACGAAGCCTTCGAAGAGCTGCTCGATCTCCTGGTGCAAGAGCGCGTTGTTGACGGCCGCCGCGGCCTGCCCGCCCAGAGCGCTGAGGAGCTCTTCGTCCTCGCCGTCGAAGTGGGTTCCGTCGGCTTTGTTGAGCGCCTGCACCACGCCCACAACTTCCCCCTCGATGGAGCTCATGGGCACGCAGAGGATGGCCTTGGTGCGATAGCCGGTCTGTTTGTCCACCGCGGGGTTGAAGCGCGGGTCCGCGTAGGCGTCGGGCAGGTTGATGGCCTGGCCGCTGGTGGCCACCGCGCCGGCGATGCCGCGATCGAGCGGAATGCGGATCTCCTTCACGCCCATTCCCTGCGCGACCTTGGTCCAGAGCTCGCCGCGCTCGCGATCGACGAGGAAGAGCGAGCAGCGGTCCGCGTCGACCACGCGCTTCGAGGCCTGGAGAATGAGCGTGAGCAGCTTGTCGAGATCGCGCTCGGCGACCAATGCCTTGGCGACCTCGAGAATGCCCGACAGCTTCTCGACGCGCTGCTGGAGTGGATCCACTGCCTTGCAAGATACCACTATCGAGATATCGATTTACAAGGAGAGCAGCCGTTTTGCCTCTGCCTCGCGCTCCGGCTCGACGTAAAGCCGCGCCAGCATGGCGGCTTCCGCATAGCGTTCATAGAGCGGCGTGTATTCGCCGATGGCGATTTCGCCCTGCTGCCCTTTCACCCACAGGACCGCGTCCTTGCCGTAGTGCGACAGCACGCCCCGGCTCTCGGTGAGGAAGCAGTCAACGCCTGCCTCTTCGAGCAGCTCCTTCTTCTCGTTCAGGTGGGGCGCGTTCTCCAGCAGGAGCCGGTAGCCCTGGCGGCGCACCACCCGCCGCGCCCACGGGTTCTTCGAGGCCCGCAGCGCGGAGATGAGCGCGATGTCGTCGTGCTGCAGATATTCGTCCGGGTCGGCCGGCAGCGCGTATTCGCCGTTGCTGGTGTCGCAATAGCGCTGCAGCAGCACCTCGTAGCCGACCGAGGAGTAATGGAAATAGACCGAGAGAAACATATGGTAGCGCGAGAGGAGAAAGTCCTCGAAGGCAAAGACCGCCCGCGACTGCAACGCCAGGAAGACGCGGCCGTCGCGCTCGACCGAAGCGAGGTTCTGGATGATCCAATCGCTGTCGAACTTGCCGTAGTTGACGCCGGTGAAGAATGAATCGCGCTGCAGGTAGTCCATGCGGTCGGCGTCGAGCTCGCCGCTGACCACCTGCCGCAAGATGGGCAGCAGGTCGCGCCCGCGGCTGCGGAACGGCTGCGTGCCCGGCGGCGGCTTGCCCAACACCAGCGACGCCACATGCTCGGGCTCGATGCCGCCTCCCGAGAAGCGCTTGTGGATCTCCGCGGCCAGGCCCGAATCGAGGATGAGCTTGAGCGTGTAGTCTTCGTGATTGGCGCGCCGGTCCTCGCCGTCGCTCACCCAGGCCGGCAGCTTCAGCTCCTTGGCGGGCGGCATGATGCGCTCGGTGGCGTGCGAGAGCGGCGCGTGGCCCAGGTCGTGGAAGAGCACGGCCAGCCGCAAAGTCTGGCGGAAGCGCGCGCGATCGTCTGGGTCGAGATCCAGCTGCGGGCCAATGGCGTCGAACACCTTGGTGGCCACCGACATGGCGCCCAGGCCGTGCGCGTAGCGTGTGTGCGTCGCGCCCGGAAAAGCCAGGTCCGCGAAGCCCAGCTGCTTCACGTTGCGCAGCCGCTGGTACTGCGGGCTGTCCACCAGCGCGCGCTCGTCGGCCGTGATCTCGATGGCGCCGTGGATCGGATCGCGGATGTGCATGGCTACGCTTTACGGCACGAACGCATAGGTCGTCACGCTGTAAGCGGGCAACGTGGCCTGAAATGCATTGCCCGAGACGGCCACGTCGGCGACGGCCCCAGGGATGATGGAGGGCGAGGTGAAGG
>DATBAA010000329.1:0-4968 GCA_036271755.1 Myxococcales bacterium
TCGTTCATCCAGGCGCCGCCCTGCTTGTTGTCGCGGGCGAAGTAGTCCACCAAAAAGAGCGCCAGGGACTTGTGGCCTTCGTCGAACACCTCGAAGACGCGCACGCTCTTTTCATAGACGGGCAAGTCCTTGCGCTCCTCGAAGGTCAAGCCGTAGAGCTCGTGCGCGGCATAGAAGATGCCGTCCTTCAACACGTGCTCCAACTCGAAGTAGGGTTTGACCTGCGACTCGTCGAAGTCGAACTTCTGCTTGCGCACCTGCTCGGAATAGAACGCCCAATCCCAAGCCGCCAACTTGAATGACTTCGTATGATTCGCCTTGGCCTGGGCGTCGATGATCTTCTGCATCTCCGCGGCCTCCGCGTGCGCCTCGCGCTCGGCCGCGGGAGCGAGCTGACCGAGCATCTTGTTGACGGCCGCGGGCGTGCCGGCGGTCTCTTCTTCCAGCGCATAGGCGGCGTGGCTGGGGTAGCCGAGCAGGGCGGCGCGGTCGGCGCGCAGCTTGATGATCTCCACCACCAGCTTGGTGGTGTCGTCGGGGCCGCCGTTGCCGCGGGCGATGGAGGCCTTGTAGATGCGTTCGCGCAGCGCGCGGTCCTTGAGCGTCGCCAGCGCGTCCTGGCCGGTGGTGTTCTTCAACGGCAGCACCCACTTGCCCTCGAGCTTGCGATCCTTGGCGGCCTGCGCGGCGGCGTCGATCTGCTCCTTCGAGAGCCCGTCCAGCGCGGCCGCGCTGTCGACGATGATGGCGCCGTCGTTCGAGCCCTTCTGCATGGTCTGCTGGAACTGCGTACTCAAGCTGGAGATGCGCTCGTTGAGCTTGCGCAGCTTCTCCTTGTCGGCGTCGGACAGGTTGGCGCCGGCGTGGACGAACTGGTGGTGATAGCGCTCGAGCAGCCGCAGCGACTCTGCGTCCAGGCCCAGCGAGTCGCGCTTGTCGAAGAGCACCTTCACCCGCGCGAAGAGCACGCTGTCGAGGAAGATCTTGTCCTGGTGCGCGGCCAGCTTCGGAGACATCTCCGAATCGATGGCGTCGTGCTCCGGATTGGTGTTCGAGGCGGTCATGTTGCCGAAGACCGTGCCGACGCGCGCCAGCAGCTGGCCAGACTTCTCCAGCGCGATGATGGTGTTCTCGAACGACGGCGCTTCAGGATTCTTGGCGACGGCCGCCACCTCGTCCAGCTGCTGCTTCATGCCCGCCTCGAAGGCCGGCCGGTAGTCGCTCTCCTTGATCTTGTCGAAGGGCGGCATCTTGTAAGGCAGCGCGCTCTCTTCGTCGAACGGACCCTTGGCGGGTTCGGCGGGCTTTGCCGCGACAGGCGCGGGTGCCGGTGCGGGAGCAGCAGCGGGAGCCGGAGCAGGTGCCGCGGGAGCGGGTTGTTGGGCCGTCGCGCAAGCAGCCAGACAGAGCAGGGCGGTGTATTTCATGGGCCGCCTTCTACCGCTAAATCGGGCGCGGGTGCATTGACAGCGTCGGCGCTCCGTTCGTATCTACGGAGTGCGTTGGTGTTCCGGGGCTTGCTCCGGAACTGAAAAGGGAACCCGGTGCAACTCCGGGACTGCCCCGCAGCGGTAAGCGAGAACGGCGTTCGCCAAAAGCACTGGTCCATTCAAGGGGCTGGGAAGCGGCGAACCTCGGAAGCCGGCTCCGTACGAGCCGAAGTGCTCGCAAGTCCGAAGACCTGCCAACGCTTGCTCGAGGCCTCGCGGGAGGCGGATGGAGAGTCATGGTGCTCGAAGGTCTGCAGCCCGGCCCGACGCTGATCGATCAGGCCTATGAAGCCATCCTCGCCGCCATCCGCGAGGGGCGTCTTCCACCCGGCGTCCGCATCAACCAGGACGAGCTGGCCGCCTCGCTGCGCATCTCGCGGCAGCCGGTCGGCCAGGCGCTCACCATCCTCAAGTCGCAAGGATTCGTGCGCGACAACGGCCGGCGCGGGCTCATCGTCGCGCCGCTGGAAGAGCATCTCTTGCGCTCCATCTACGAGCTGCGCGAGGTGCTGGACCCGCTGGCCGCGCGCCTCGCCGCGGAGCGCTGCAGCCCCGCCGAGGCGACCTCGGGAAAGCGCTTTCTCGCCGCCGGCCGCAAGGCCAGGAACGACGGCCTCGACGCCGACATGCGCCTGCATCTCTGGGTCTACGAGGTGGCCGGCAACCCGATTTTGACCCAGACCATGGGCATCTATTGGAACCACCTGCGCAGGGGCATCGGGCTGCTGCAGCACACCATTCCGAAGGACGTCTGGGACGAGCACGAATCCATCGTCGACGCCATTGCCCGGAACGACCCGGCCGCCGCCGAAAAGCACGCGCTGCTCCACACCCACGGCGCCGCCGCCCGCCTCTGAGCTACTCCTCTTTGCGCCGCAGCAGCAGGAGCAGCAGCGCCGCCACCATGGCCGCTGCCGCCGCCGCCAGGTACGTCCAGGGCAGCACGTGCGGAATGGCCCGCTGGCCGTCGCCGCTGAGGACGAACGGCGCCCAGAAGCGCGGCTGCCGCAAGCTCGAGTCCGAGTGCAGGAACGACAGCTTTGCCCGCCGCAGCGCCTCCGCCTTGGGCGTCCCGCGGTTGAGCTCGTAGTAGAGCTGCTCCATCAGCTCGCGCGCCGGCTCGTCGGCCACCCGCCAGAGCGAAGTCACCGAGCTTCGCGCCCCCGCGGCCAGGAGCGCGCGGCTGAACGACTGCACCCCCTCGCCGCGCACCGACTTGCCGCGCTCGGTGTCGCAGGCAGACAGCGTCGCCAGATCGACGCGGTGCAGATCGAGGCCGTACACCTCCTTGAGAAAGAGGTAGTCCGCGCGATCTCCCGGCGCGGCCGGCGAGAAGAGGATGCGCGAGCGCTCGCCGTTGGTCAGGTCGGCCGTGGCGTGCGTGGCCAGATGCAAGAGCGGCACGTCGGGCGATGCCAGCAGGTATTTCTTCAGGTCGTCGGCGCCGGCGTGCAGCTCGGCGCGGCCGCGGCAGGACTTCGCGATGGCGCGCGCCTCTTCGGCGGAGCCCGGCAGCAGCTCTCGCAGCTCGGGGCCGCCCACCAGGTCGGCTGCCTTTCGCTCCTGGCCGCCGCCGATGCGCGGGTCGGCAAACGCCAGCAGCTGACGATCCCACGGCCACGACCAGCGCGCCTTGGGCGGCTCGCGCAGCAGCAGCGCCGCCGAGGGCAGGTAGGAGATGGCGAATCTCTCCACCAGCGGCGGCCCGCCGCCCGGCGCCAGCACCTCGAACGGCAGCCGGTAGAGCGGCCCGTCGGCGACGATGATGAGCTGGGAGAAGCCCTCGAGCGGCACCTTCATCAGGCTGTCGCCGACCGAAGCCGCGAGCTGCTTCCACTCGTCGTCCGTCGCCTGCGAGAGCTTCTGCAGCAGCTCGTCCAGCGCGGGAGCCTCGAGGGCAACGGCCCTGGCCTCCTTGGACGAGATCGAGAGCACGGCCGCCTTCCCGTCGCGGCCCACCCAGAACTCGAGCAGCAGCGTGTCGCGCCCCAGCCGCTCCTGGACGGCCTGCAGCGAAGGCGGCGTCTGCGCGAGCTTGTCCTGGAAGTTCCGCGCCCGGCTACGCTCCAGGAGCCCGAAGAGCGTGGCCGGGTCGCCCGCTGGCAGCGTCAGCCCGATGAGCGCGTCGTAGACGTCGCGTTTGTCGGCCAGGAAGTCCGTACTCAGCGACGCCAGCCTCAGCTGCGCCCGCGTCGACTCGATGACGGCCACCGCTTCGCGAAACCGCGCCGCCGCCTCGCCGGGAGTGGCCGCGAGCTTGCCCAGCCCGTAGAGCGCCTTCCACTGCTCGTCGGCCGCGCCCAGCTCCTTGGCGGCGGCCAGCGCGGCCGTCAGCTCCACCGCGGCCGCCGGATCCTCGAGCAGTGCCAGCGTCTCGCCCAGGTAGAGGTGCGCCTGCATCGCCTCGCGCTTGTTGCCGGTCTTGGTGGCCAGCGCCAACGCGTCGCTGAACGAGCCGCGCGCGGCGGACGGATCCTTCAGGTCCAGCGCCTGGACGATGCCGATGTTGGAGAGCACGCGAATCTGCCCGTCCTGGTTCTCCTCGCGGGAGAGCAGGGCGCTGGCGGCGCGATAGGTGGCGAGCGCCTTCTGCGGGTCCTCCAGGCGCCGGTAGAGCACGCCCTGGTTGGTGAGCAGCTGCGCCTGCTCGCTGAGGAGCATCTCCTTCGAATCCTTGCGCAGCGTCTCGTACAGCTCCAGCGCCTGCTGCTCCTGCCCCAGCCGCTGGAAGAGCGCGGCCAGGTTGGCCACGGTGAGGCCCCGCTTGCGTGCGGCCCACGGCTCCTTGGCGTTGGCCTCGATGCGCTCCATCGCCTTGCGATAGGCGCGCAGCGCCTCGAGATAGTGGGCCTGGAAGAAGTGGACGCTGCCGATGTTGTTCAGCTCCTCCACTTCGCTGTCGCCGTTGCCGTGCTGCTGGGCGATGGTCAGCGCGGCCTCGTAGTCGCGCAGCGCCGCCGGGTAGTCGGCGCGGTACCAGCGGGCGGTGCCCGAGTTGTTGAGGGCGCGCGTCTCGCCGGCGGCGTCTCCCAAGGCGCGGAAGAGGGCCAGCGCTTCGGCCGCCCGCGACCCGGAGGTCTCGTAGTCGCCCTCCGAGGCGGCGATGAGGCTGAGTGAGTTGAGCGCGCTGGCCAGGTCGTTGCCGCGCAGCTGGGGCAGGAGCGCTTCGTAGGCCTTGCGGGCCTCGCGCAGGTCGCCCTTCTGCTGCAGGGCGCGCGCCGCGTCCAGGCTCTGCGCGGCCGCACCGAACGACAAGACCAGAAACAAGAGCAGGAACCGCACCTGCACGTTCATCGCTTCTCGAGGAAATTTCGTCCAGGATTTAGTTGCGGCCACCCCGGGTGGCGCGGCAACTAATTCGCGACGGCCGGCAACACCGGCGTGACGGTGCCCGCGACGGCGTCGCCCTGCAGCCCGAGCATCTGCACCGGGGACGACGAAGAGACCGAGAGCACATTGGCGGCGCTCAGGCTGGGGA
>DATBAA010000330.1:0-3632 GCA_036271755.1 Myxococcales bacterium
TCTTCGTGCCGCTGGCCATGTCGGTCGTCTTCGCGATGCTCACCTCGTACTTCCTTTCGCGAACGCTCGTCCCGACCATGATGCACTACCTGATGGCGGCCGAGGCAGAGAAGCACGCCACCGGCCACGACGAGCCGCCCAAGGGAATCTTCGGCCGCTTCATCGCCCGCTTCGAAGCAGGTTTTGCCAGGCTGCGCGATCGCTACGGCGGCATGCTCGCCTGGGCCTTGGAGCACCGGCAGGGTGTAGTCATCGGCTTCGCCATCTTCGTGGTCTGCTCGGTCTCGCTGATGCCGCTGCTCGGCCGCGACTTCTTCCCCTCGGTGGACGCCGGCTTGATCAAGCTGCACGTCCGAGGCACGCCCGGTACCCGCATCGAAGAGACGGAGCGCAAGTTCGTGCAGCTCGAGGACGCCATCCGCACGGTCATTCCGCCGGACGAGATCCAGACCATGCTGGACAACATCGGCATTCCGTACAGCGGTCTCAACCTGTCGCTCAGCGAAGGCGCGCTCATCTCTCCGGCCGACGGCGAGATCTTCATCGCGCTCAAAGAGGATCACAAATCCACGCCGGCCTACGTGCGCCGCATCCGCCAGACGCTGGAGAAGCAGTTCCCCGAGCAGACCTTCTTCTTCCTCGCGCCCGACATCTCCACCCAGGTGCTCAACTTCGGCCTGCCCGCGCCTATCGACGTGCAGGTGGTGGGCGCCATCGGAAACGAAGACGCTACTTATGGTGTCGCGAAGCAGATCGCGGCGCGCATGACCAGCATTCCCGGCGCCGCGGACGTGCACCTGGCGCAGGTCCCCAAGACGCCCGAATTGCGCATCGACGTGGACCGCACCATGGCCGGACAGCTGGGCGTGACCGAGCGCGATGTGGCGAGCGATCTGCTCGTCTCGCTCGCCTCCAGCCAGGTGGTCGCGCCGACGTACTGGCTGGACAAGCGCGGCGTGCAGTACCTGGTGGCGGTGCAGACGCCGCAGCGCGAGCTCAACTCCATAGACGCGATGAACGTCATGCCCGTCTCCAACGGCAGCGACCGGCCGCAGCTGCTCTCCAACCTGGCCTCCATCTCGCGCACCGAAGGCCCGGTCAACATCACCCACTTCAACGTCTCGCGGACTTACGACGTGCAGGCCAACGTCGACGGCACGGACCTTGGTTCGGTCGCTTCCGGCGTGCAGAAGGTCGTCGACGAGGTGACCAAGGCCGGCTTGCCCCGCGGCACGACCATCAAGATCAAGGGGCAAGTGGAGAGCATGGAGTCCTCCTTCCGCGGACTCGCCTTCGGCCTCATCTTCGCCATCCTCCTCGTCTACTTGCTGATGGTGGTGAACTTCCAGTCGTGGCTGGACCCGCTGGTCATCCTCATGGCCTTGCCGGGCGCCATCGCCGGCATCTCCTGGATGCTCTTCCTCTCGCACACCACCTTGAGCGTGCCCGCGCTGATGGGCTCCATCATGTGCGTCGGCGTCGCGACGGCGAACAGCATCCTGGTGGTCACCTTCGCCAACGACATGCGGGTGGTCGGCTTGGACTCCGTCAAGGCCGCGCTCGCCGCCGGCATGACGCGCATCCGGCCGGTGATCATGACCGCGCTGGCGATGATCTTGGGAATGCTGCCCATGTCGCTGGGTTTGGGAGAGGGCGGCGAGCAGAACGCGCCGCTCGGCCGCGCGGTCATCGGCGGGTTGTTGCTCGCCACCGTGACCACGCTCTTCTTCGTTCCCGTGATGTACAGCTTGCTGCGCACCAAGCCGCCCGCCGCCATCGATCCGACTTTGGAGGAAGTATGAGCTCGCACGACGAGACCAAGCCTCACGGCCTCGATTTCCATTTGCCCGCTGCCACGCCGGTTCCCAAGAAGCGGCTCTTCACTATCGGTGTAGCGGTTCTAGCCGTGCTGGTGGTGCTGTTCGCCTACGGCTTTCTCCGCCGCCGCGGTGAGCACAACGCGCTCAGCGAGTCGGTGGAAGGAGCGCAGCACGCGCTCATCAAGGTCGAGGTGATCAAGCCCGCGGCGGTGGCGAGCGATCGCGCGCTGGCGCTGCCCGGCAGCGTGCAGGCGCTGCAGACCACGCTGCTCTACCCGCGGGCGAGCGGCTACGTGAAGTCGTACAGCGTCGACATCGGCGACAAGGTGAAGGTGGGCCAGGTGCTGGCCGTCATCGAGACGCCCGAGCTGGACCAAGAGCTGGCCGCCGCCAACGCGCAGCTCTTGCAGACCCAGGCCAACCTCGCGCTCACGAAGGCCAATCGCAACCTGGCCAACGCCAACCTCGCGCGCGCCACGCGGCTGGCTCCTTCGGGAGTTGTCTCCAAGGCCGACCTCGAGACCAGCCAGGCGCAGGCGGAAGTGGGCGACGCAAACGTCAAAGTGGCCGACGCCAACATGGTGGCCCAGCAGGCCAACATCAACCGGCTGCGGCAGCTGAAGGCCTTCGCCAAGGTGACCGCGCCGTTCGACGGCACCATCACCTCGCGCACGACGGAGGTCGGCTCGCTGGTGACCGCGGGCAACTCCAATCCGCTCTTCCGCATCGCCGCGCTCGACCCCGCGCGCGTCTTCGTGCAGGTGCCGCAGGACGTGGCTCCGAGCGTTCGTCCGGGCGTCACCAGCGACGTGACGGTGCGCGAATATCCGGGCCGCAAGTTCGTGGGGCAGGTCGTCCGCGCCGCCGGCGAGTTGGACGCGCAGACCCGCACCATGAGCACCGAGATCCGCGTGCCCAACAAGGACAACGCGCTGCTCGCCGGCATGTACGCCGAGGTCGCGCTGACCTTGCCCTCGCCGCACCGCGTGTTCCAGCTTCCCGCCGCGGCGCTGATGGTCGACGCCAAAGGTCAGCGCGTGGCCGTCATCGACCCACAGGACAAAGTGCACCTGGTGCCGGTGGTGGTCGAGCGCGACAACGGCGCCACGCTCGACATCTCCAGCGGCCTCGACGGCACCGAGCGCGTCGCCAAGCTGGGCAGCGCCGCCTTCGTCGAAGGCATGTCCGTGGACGTCCGCGCCCCGCAACCCCAGATCCCACCTTCGAAATAGGCTCAGGCGAAACAGATCAACCGCAAAGCGCACAGAGCGCGCAAAGGAGAACCAGGCAAATCTTTGGTTTTTCCTTCGCACGCTTGGCGCGCTTTGCGGTGGGTTTTTTCAGCGGTTGCCGCCCGAAGCGGAGATGCGCTCGCCGGTCAGCCAGGCCGCGTCGTCCGAGGCGAGGAACAGCGCCACCTTGGCGATGTCGTCCGGCTGCCCGATGCGGCCCAACGGGGTGCCCGCGACGATCTGCTTTTCGAAGTCGCTGCCGATCATGCCCGCGCGGTGCGAGCCTTCGGTCTCGACGCCGCCCGGCGCGATGGTGTTGACGCGAATCTTCCGGGGCGCCAGCTCGCTCGCGAGGTTGAGCGAGAGCGTGTCCACCGCGCCCTTGGTGGCCGAATAGACGGCCGCGTTGGGGACGGCCTTCTCGCTCACCACCGAGCTCAGGTTGATGACGTTGCCGCCCGACGGCCCGAAGTAGTTGAGCGACTCCTGGATGGTGAGCAGCGTGCCCAGCACGTTGGTGTTGAACTGCCGGTGGAACGCCTCTTCGGTCGACTGCTCCAGCGGCGCGAACTCGAAGACG
>DATBAA010000331.1:0-3529 GCA_036271755.1 Myxococcales bacterium
CAGAGCGCTTCGCGATCCAGATCGCCGCGCACCGAGACGGTGGCGACGCTCTCCTCCCAACGCAGGCCGGGAGCGGACTGCTTCTGGGCAGGCTTCAAGGCGAGGACCGCGGAGGGCTCGCTGCGCAGGGTGCGTGTCTTGTCGGCCATCTGGGTTGCTCCTCGTTTTCCGTCACCACGGCGCCTTGAGCGCCGGCTTACAAAAGCTCGCTGAGCCGGCGGGCCAGATCCTTCTTCGTCTCCGGCGCGCGGGCGGCCTTCTGCACTTCGGCCCACTTGGCGGGGGCCCAGATCTCGATGCGCTCGACGGTGCCCGCCCAGGTGATTTCCTCGCCAAGCCCGGCGTGCTCGCGCAGACTGGGCGGAATGAGGATGCGCCCCAGCTTGTCGACCGGACACTCCTGCGCGGGCGCGATGAAGCTGCGCGTGAGGAGCCGCGTCCGCTCGTCGAACATGCTCAAGGAAGCAATCTTCTCGGCCATGCGCTGCCAGCTCGCCGGCGCGAACGCCACCAGGCAGTCGTCGATCAGGTCGGTGGTGATGAAGAGCTTCTCCGCGCTCTGCGCCGCCAACAGCTCGCGAAACTTCGCGGGCAGGCTGGTGCGGCCCTTGGCGTCGATCGCGTGCTGGAAGACGCCGGAAAACATGGGGTACGATCCCTTGGGTGACCGTGGCGATCCACTTCTTGCCACTTCGATCCACCGCGGCGACAGTGCTGCCAACCCGTTGACCTGTCAAGCAACCGGGCGTCTGAACCGGCGAGCAGTGGATGCCCTTGTGGGATCGATTCGCGCACACCCTTCTGCTGGGGCCTGTCGTGTGGGATAGCTGTCCAAAATGAACAGTCGGGCGACCCTCTATCTTTGCCGGCACGGCGATACGGCTTGGAGCGGTGAACGCCGCTTCGCGGGGCGCACGGACATTCCGCTCACGCCCGAGGGCGAAAAAGCCGCGGTCTTGCTTGGGAAGCGTCTCGCCGCGCTCCACTTCGACCGCGTCCTGGTCAGTCCGCTCGGCCGGGCTCGTCGCACGGCAGACCTGGCGGGATTTCCCGATGCGGTGGTCGAGCCGCGGCTGATCGAGCTCTACTTCGGCCAGTACGAAGGGAAGACCCGGGCCGAGATCGTGGCTACCCGGCCCGGCTGGACCTACGTCCGCGACGGCAACCCAGGCGGGGAAGGCGTCGCGGAGATCGCCGCGCGAATCGACCCGCTTCTGGCGGACCTGCCGGCGAGCGGCAACGTGCTGATCTTCGCGCACGCCGTGGTGCTGCGGGTGCTGGCCGCGCGCTGGGTGGGGCTGCCAGAGACCTTCGCCCAGCACCTCTCTCTCTCGCCCGCGTCGCTGAGCATCCTCCACTACGACACGGTCGACGACGCCAACGCGATCGCCGTCTGGAACGACCGCAGCCACTTGCCGGACGCCGGCAGCTTCGCTTGAAGCGAGCAGCGCTCTGGCTGGCAGCGGCCGTCGCGGCCGTCCCCGCCGGGCGATTGCTCATCCATTGGTTCTCGATGGATCTCGCCGAGATCCACGGCGTCGATTACACGCGCTATCTGGCCTCGGCCTTGATTGGCCTGCGATTCGGCTGGAGCCATCTGTACGATCCAGCCGCGCAGGACGTGATCGCGCGCGAGCTTGGGCTCTTCTGGCTGCCCAACGTCTACACGCCGCCCATGTCGCTGCTCTTGATCCCGTGGACCTTCATCTCACTCCATTCCGGCTTCGTTCTCTGGTCGCTGCTGCAATTGATTAGTTTGATTGCCTGCTGGTGGATGCTCACCCCGCGCGACTGGTCGCTGCGGCCGGTCTTGCTGGCGATGATGTTCGTGCCTTATCCCGTCGCGCTCGGGCTGCTCGAGGGGCAGGTCCTTCCGCTGCAGATGGCCATGGTCGCGGGCTCGTATCTGCTGCTGCAGCGGCGGCAAGATTTCCTGGGCGGCGCGCTCCTGGTCTGCCTTGCCTTGAAGCCGCAAGGCCTCGAGCTGGTGCCGTTCGCGCTGCTGGTGGCGGGCAGGCGCCGCGCCTTTCTGGGTTGGCTCTTATCGATGACCGCGGTCGGCGGGCTGGTGCTGCTGCTGATCGGCCTGGACGGCGCGCGAACGTATGTGGAGCGGCTCGCGTCCGAGAGCGCGCATCCGGAGCAGCTCTGGGTCGCCTGGTCCTACACCTTCGCCCGGCATTTCGGCGCAGGCTGGCACCGGAGCCTCGCCCTGCTCTGCGCCGCCGGCCTGACGCTCTTCACGGCGTATCGGCAGCGGCTCGAGGTCGTCTACTCCGCCGCGCTCGCCGGCTCGCTGCTGGCGTCTCCGTACGTGCACCTCTACGACTTCATGCTGCTCTTCCCCGCGGCCTGGCTCCTCTTGCGGTGCTTCCCGCTGCGCTTCTGCGTCCCGCTCCTCTTGCCTTACGTCTTCATGCTCTTCAGCACGCAGGGCGGGCTGGGCTCGCGCTGGGTGCTGCTCTGCGAATGCCTCTGGCTCGTGACCCTGGCCGCGCTGCCCCGATCTGCTGTTAGGTTGGCGGCATGAACTTACTGATCACTGGAGGCAGCCGGGGCATTGGCCGCGCGACTGCGCTGCTGGCCGGCGCGCAGGGCTGGAACGTCGGCGTCAACTATCGCGGCGACTCGGCGGCGGCAGAAGAGACCGTGCAGGGCGTGAAGAAAGCAGGCGGCAACGCCATCGCCATCCGCGGAGACGTCTCTTTGGAAGGCGACGTCATCGCCATGTTCGACGCCATGCAGATGGCCTTCGGATACCTGAGCGGCCTGGTGAACAACGCCGGCATCACCGCGCCGTTGAGCGACCTCGCGGACATGTCCTCCGAGCGGCTGCGGCGCCTCTTCGACATCAATATCTTCGGCGCCTATCTCTGCGCCCGCGAGGCAGCGCGCAGGTTCTCCACCAAGCGCGGCGGCAAGGGCGGAGTCATCGTCAACGTCTCGTCCGCCGCCTCGCGCCTGGGCTCGCCGCACGAGTATGTCGACTATGCAGGCTCCAAGGGGGCGATGGACAGCCTGACGCTGGGCCTCGCCCGCGAGTTGGGCTTGGAAGGCGTCCGCGTCAACGCCGTCCGCCCGGGAATCATCGCGACCGAGATCCACCAGTTGTCAGGCGAGCCCGGCCGCGCGGCGCGCCTTGGACCGGCGATGCCCATCGGCCGCCCGGGCACCGCGGAGGAGGTCGCCGAATCCATCCTCTGGCTGCTCTCCGACGCTTCATCCTATGTCACGGGCGCACTGCTCGACGTCGCCGGCGGCCGCTGAGCGGCAAACATAGGTTCGATGACTTCGCGGGCGATTGGATGATAACCGGCCTGATAGTCGGCGAAAATGGTCCGCGCCGCGGCCACGTCGCGCTTCGCCAGCTCGGCATATAAGGGCTTCAAATACTTCATCCGGCCAGTTTCGGAGACGACTCTGCGCATGCCGGCGATGGCGTCTGGCAGCCCCGCGCGGAGCTGGGCCAGCACGAACGTGCTCCGCAGCTCGAGGCTCTTGCGCGTGGAGAGCCCGAACTGCGCGTCGA
>DATBAA010000332.1:0-9831 GCA_036271755.1 Myxococcales bacterium
ATGCGCTGCAGCTCGACCGCGAGACCGAGGGCGGCGTGCGCGGCCACGATCTGCTGGTCGAGGGCGGTCGCTCGCAAGAGACCGCCGCCGGCCACGCGCGCTGGCAGGCGTCGCGCGCGCGGGCGCAGGCGGACGGCAAGCAGCCTTCGCTGCGCGTCGAGACGGTGACCGCGCGGTCCATCGCCCTCGTCGAAGCAGCAAGGCCCGCGGCGGCGCAAAGGCCGGTGGCCGTCGAAGCGGTCGCCGGGCGCGAGCGCGGGCGGCCGCACGGCAAGCGCTTCGGAGCGCTGGTCCACGCCGCGCTGGCGGAGATTCCGCTGCAGGCCTCCGAGGCCGAGATCGCCCGCGCCGCCGCCGCGCAAGGCCGCCTCGCCGGAGCGCCCGCCGAAGAAGTCGAAGCCGCCGCGCAGGCCGTTCAGGCGGCTTTGCGGCACCCGCTGCTGCTGCGGGCCGCGCAGGCCTTGGAGGTCCGCCGCGAAGAGCCGCTCTTGCACGTCCTGCCCGGCGGAGCGCTGCTGGAAGGCATCGTCGACCTGGCCTTCCGCGAGGCCGCGGGCTGGACGGTGGTGGACTTCAAGACCGACGCGCGGCCCGCGCAGCCTCAATATGAAGAGCAGCTGCGCCTCTACTGCGAGGCCATCGAAGCCGCCACCGGCCAGCCCGCCACCGCCGCGCTGCTCGCGGTATAGGACCCTGCGTGGCAGACCGATTGATCAGCAAGGAGGGCCGTCCCAGCATCGTTCCGCGCGGCTTGCCCAAGCCGTTCTGGGGCGACTTCTACCACTCGTGGCTCAACGCCAGCTGGCCCCGCGTCCTCTTCGGCGTCTCCTGCGTCTACCTCCTGGTCAACCTGGTCTTCGCCATCTTTTATCTGCTGAGCGGCGGCATCGAGAACGCGCGCCCGGGCTCGTTCAGCGACGCCTTCTTCTTCAGCGTCCAGACCATCGCCACCATCGGCTACGGCCACATGTCGCCGCTCTCGCTGCCGGCGCACCTGCTCGTCACGGTGGAGTCCTTCTTCGGCATCACCGGCGTCGCGATGATGACCGGCCTGATGTTCGCCAAGTTCGCGCGGCCCACCTCGCGGGTGATGTGGAGCGAGGTCTGCGTGGTGACCATGATGGACGGCGTTCCGGCGCTGATGTTCCGCGTGGCCAACGCCCGCGGCAACCAGGTGGTCGAGGCGCAGATCCGCGTCGGCTTGATGCGCGACGAGCTCACCTCGGAAGGCCAGAGCATCCGCCGCATCCACGACCTGAAGCTCGTCCGCAGCAGCTCGGCGCTCTTCGTCTTGAGCTGGCTCGTGGTGCACCCCATCCGGCCCGACAGCCCGCTCTACGGCGCCAGCGAAGAGACGCTGCGGGACTCGCGGTCGCTGCTCTTCGTCTCGCTCACCGGGCTCGACGAGACCTTCAACCAGACCATCAACGCGCGCCACGCCTACGAACCGGGCGAGATCTTCTGGGGCCGCCGCTTCGTCGACATCATGGGGCAGCTGCCGGGCGGCGGCACGGGCATCGACTACGAGAAGTTCCACCAGACGCACGACGCGCCGCTCACGAAGACGCCTTGATCGCGGACGGCGCCGGGGCGGGACGGTCCGTTCGGGTGGCGGTCCAGAGCGCGGAAGCCACCAGGCCCACCAGCACGAACGCCTGCGAGAGCAGACCTTCGCGGGTGGCGTAGAGACCCAGCACCGGCAGCTGGAAGGTGCCCCACACCGTCATCGGCAGCACGCCCAGGACCTGCAGGCTGCGCACGCCGTTGCCCACCATCAGCACCGCCAGCACGCAGAGCAAGATGCCGCACGTCAGCAGCAGCGGCCGCGGCTTCAGCCGCTTGCCCAGCTTCTGGAAGAGCGCCACCAGCACGAAGAGACACGCGAGGCCGCTCAGCGCGCCAAAGCCCACCGCGGCGCCGCGCCCCGGCGACTCGAGCAGGAGGCCGCGGAAGAAGAGGACGACCTCCAGCATCTCGCGGAAGACCGCGATGAAGGTGAGCCCCAGGATCACCGCGCTGCTGCCGGCCGCCAGCGTCCTCGCGGAGAGAAACGACACCAGCCGCTTCGCCGACATCGAGGCCAGCAGCCAGTGGCTGGCATAGAGGAGCAGCGCGGCGGTGATCAGCTGCAGCACTCCCTCGGTCAGCTCGCGGTGCGCCCCCGAAAGGTGCGCCAGGATCATGCCGGAGGCCCACCAGGTCATGGCGCCCGCGGCCAGCGCGGAGATCCAGCCCGCGTGGACCGCGCGCGCGTCCTGCTGCCGGCCCGACTTGCGCAAGAGAGCCAGCATGGCGGCCACCAGCAGCGCGGCCTCGACACCTTCGCGAAGAGCGATCGCGAGCGCTGCGACAAAAGCCACCAGCCCGCCGCCGCCGTCGCCCGTGTCGGCTTTCTCGAGCAGCGCGTCCAGCCGGGCAGCGCCCGCGTCGACTCCGGCCGGCTGATCCACCGCCGAGCGCAGCGACATGAAGGCGCCCTCGATGTCGGCCACCAGCGTCGCATCGCGGGCGCGCAATCCAGCCTCGTGCGGCTCGAAGTGATCGAGGTAGGCAGAGACCAGCAGCTCTCGCGCGCCGTTCTTGTCGCCGGCGTGCGCCTTCGCCACCGCCTGCCGCACCGTCAGCCGCGCTCGAGCCAGCCCTTGCGCTGCCGGCGCCTCTTCGGCGAACGGCCCGCGCCGGAGCGCCGCGAGAGCCTCGTCGGCATCTTGAGCAGAGAGCGGGCCGAGCTTCGCCCGCAGGTCCGCGTCGGAGACGGCCGCCAACTCGCGATATTGCGTCGGCACCAGCGCTGCCCGGGCCAGCGCAAGTCCTCGCGGCGAGGCCTTGCGATCGAGCGCGAGCACGTAGAACGCCACGTCCCAGCGCTCCTCGTCGGTCAAACCGGTGTCGAACGCGGGCATCGGCGTCTTGGGAACTCCGTACGTCGCAGCGGAGAAGACGCGCTGCGGGCTGAGCGGCAAGAGATCCTCGCGGTCGGTGAAGTCGGGTGGCTTGGTGGCCAGCTCCAGCGCCTGGTTCGGATGGCCATCGGCTCCATGGCAGGCCGCGCAGGACTGCGTGTACACCAGCTGTCCGCGCATCAGATCAGGAGCGTGCAGCGGCAGGAGCACGACGTGAAACCGCTCGGCGATCTGCTCGCGCAGCTCCTTCGCCCGGGCCGACACCTGCGCGGGCGGCGCCTTTTGCGAGACCTGCTGCCTCAGCGCGTCCAGCGCCTTGGCCAGATCCTCGCCCGGCGCGCCCGCGTCGGTGCGCACCTCTCGCGCGGCCTCTTCCACGAAGCCTATCTGCTCCTGGTGCTCTTGCTCGGAGATCACCGAGCCGTCCGGTCTGACCGCTTGCGCGTAGTCGGTGGCGACGTAGTCGAGCAACGCCACGGCGCGCCGGAGCTGACTCACCTGCGACGGCGGCTCTGCCTGCGCCACCGAAGCGGCGAGAGTGAAAGTGAGAATCAATCTCAACATCGAGCGTGCAGAATAACGGCAGGTGCCGCTGTTGTCACTCCCCCGTCTTTGTGGCAGTTGCGGCCCCGTGAAGCTGCCAACGTTCTTCATCCGGACCCGCGAGGACGGCGCGACCCACACCGAGGCCGCCCACATCCCCGGCGGACGCTCGCTGCGCGATCTGGTCTTCGGCGCCAACGACGGCCTGGTCGCGGCCTTCGCGGTGGTGAGCGGCGTGCGCGGCGCGGACGTCTCGCATCGGGTCGTGCTGCTGGCCGGCCTGGCCGAGCTGATCGGCGGCACCATCGCCATGGGCCTGGGCGCGTTCCTGGCCGCCAAGAGCGAGCGCGAGTTCATCGCCAGCGAGCGCGCGCGGGAAGAGCGCGAGATCGTCGAATTCCCCGAAGAGGAGCGCAAGGAGGTGCGCACCATCTTCGCCCGCAAGGGCTTCCACGGTGAGGCGCTCGATCAGATCGTCGCCCACGTCACCGCCGACCCGGTCTTCTGGGTGGATACAATGATGACCGAGGAGCTGGGCCTCGCGGTCGCGCCGCAGATCGCGCCGCTGCGCTCCGGCCTCCTGGTCGCTTCAGCCTACGCGCTGGGCGCGGCGTTTCCCGTCTTGCCGTACGCGCTGTCGTTGCCTCTGCAGACGAGCTTCGAGCTCTCCATCGGGCTGACGCTGGGCGCGCTCTTTCTCGCCGGAGCCTTGAAGACGCAGATGACCGGGCGGCCGTGGCTGCGCAGCGGCCTGGAGACGGTGCTCATCGGCGCAGTGGCCGCGGCGGCGACGTTCGCCGCCGGGAAATGGATCGCCTCGTGACGCCCGAAGAAAAACCCGAAGAAAAACCCGGAGACAAGCCCGAAGCAGCGCTCGCGCAAAAGCTCCTGCCCAAGCTCCGGCCCGACTTCGCCGAGCGCGAGGCGACCGCGCTGCAGTTCGCCGAGCTGCTCCTGGACGCGGTGGAGGCCGCCCTGCCGCTCACCCAGCACGCGCCGGCCGAGCTGGCCCTGCCGCAGCTGGAGCTCTTGGGGCAGCAGGTCGATCTCTTCAGCTGGGAGGGCGCGCCGGGCTGGGACGTGGTGCTGCAGCGCGGCCTCGCCGAGCGGCCAAAGCTCGCCCCCGGCGCCGCGGTGCTGGACGGCCTGGGCGCGACCTCCGAGCGGACGCAGCAGCGCGGAGAGCTGAAGCGGCGCGCGCAGCACGAGGCAGCGAGGCTCCTCGAACAAGGCCGCGCCGCCGCGCTGATTCCCGCGCACGCATCCCTGCTGCGCCTGACGGCTTTCGGCGCGGCCTTCAGCCTGCTGCAGCCGCCGCCCGATCCGCAGGCCGGTGCACTGCCCGAAGCCACGCTGGACGAGCTGCGCAAAGACCTGGACGAGCGCGGCGAAGGCTTCGTCAACGCGCAAGAAGAGTGGCTGGCGACGCTCCTCGCGAAGAACGCGCAGCTGGCCGCCTCGCCGCAGTTCCGCACCTTCTTCGCCGGGCTCTCGCAGTCGCTGCGCGCGGTGCGGACGCTGCACGAAGGCCCGCCGTATGATCTGGAGGCCCTGCTGGCCGCGGTGGTCAGCTGGCAGCCGCAGCGCTGGGCGCAGCTCCGCTCGGGCGCGCCCTCGGCCTGGATCGCCGAGCTCTGCCCTGCGAACCCCGGGGGCGTAGCTCAGGAAGCGGAGGCGGCGCTGCGGCTCTTTGCGCGGCTTTGGTTCGCCCGCGACGCCTCGGTTTGTGCAATGCATGCGCTGGCGGCGCTGTTCACCGCCCGCTGCGCCTCCCTGGCCGCGCTCTGCGAGGAGCTGGCGAAGGACCGCGCGGGCGATTAGCATCTCGCCTCGTCTAGAGGAGGTTTTGCAAATGTCGGACGGTTGGTCTTCAGCAGAAGCATTGCCCACTGGGAAAACCCACGTCGCCGAGTTCATGGCCGGCGTCTATCGCTGGATGGCGTTCGGCCTGGGGCTCACTGGCCTGGTCGCCTACGCGGTCACCAGCAGCCCGTCCATCCTGAGCGCGTTCTATCGCGTCCAGAATGGGCACATCGTCGGCGTGAGCGGCCTGTTCTGGGTGATCGGCATCGCCGAGCTGGGCCTGGTCTTCCTCTTCGTCCCCGCGCTCAACCGCGTCTCCATGGGCGCCGCGGTGGGCATGTTCCTGGGCTACTGCGCGCTCTCGGGCGTGACCTTTTCGGTCTACCTGCTCACGTACACCACGGCCTCGGTCGCCTCGACGCTCTTCGTCACCGGCGGCGCGTTCTTCGGCCTCTCGCTCTACGCGACGGTGACCAAGCGCGATCTCTCGGGCATGCGAACGTTCCTGATGGTCGGCCTCATCGGGGTCCTCATCGCCATGGTCGTGAACTACTTCCTGCACTCGGCAGCGGTCGACTTCGTCATGTCGTGCGCGGGCGTCCTGGTCTTCGCCGGCCTCACCGCCTACGACACGCAGAAGCTGCGGCGCCTCGGAGCCCAGGGCGGCGACAAGATGGCGCTGCTCGGCGCGCTGACGCTCTACCTCGACTTCATCAACCTCTTCCTCTTCCTGCTCAGGTTCATGGGCCGCCGCCGTGACTGACCGGGCGGCGTTCTTCGACGTGGACGGTACGCTCGTCTCGACCAACGTCGTCGACGCCTACGCCTATTACGTCTTCAACCGCGGGACCATCTTCGGCACCGCGCAGCGGCTCTTCAAAGGTCTGGCGATGGCGCCCGTCTACGCCATCGCCGACCGGATGAACCGCAAGGTCTTCAACGAGCTCTTCTACCGCTCGTATCGCGGCCTCTCGGAAGACCGGCTCATCGAGCTGTCGCAAGATCTCTGCGACGACGTCCTCAAGCCCGCCGTCTTTCCGGGCGCGCTCGACATCATCGCCGAATGCCGCCGCGCGGGTTGCCGCATCGTGCTCTGCACCGGCGCCATCGACATCACCATGAAGCCGCTCGCGCAGTATCTGGGCGCGGACGATCTCATCGCCAATTCGCTGCAGTTCGTCGAAGGCTTCGCCACCGGCAAGGTGATTCCGCCCATCGTCGAAGGCGCCAACAAGGCCAACCGCATCCGCGATTACTGCCTCGCGCACGGGCTGCGGCTCGATCTCTCGCACGCCTACTCGGACAGCCTCTCCGACTATCCAATGCTGGCGGTGGTGGGCCGGCCGACGGCGGTCAATCCCGACGCGCGGCTGCGCTCGCACGCCCGCGCCTACGAGTGGCCCATCCTCGACCTTCGTTAGCCGCGGGCGCGAGTGCGTAGTGCACTACGCAAAAGAGCAGGCAGACAACGCTCGCCGGTCACGATTCTTTGCGATAGAACCCCGCCTCAACTTCCGCGGGGAAAAACCTTTGCGCTCGCTCGACAGGCTGCGGCAGAGCTACGACGAAAACGCGCAGGTCGTCATCCAGGAGAAGCGCTCGCCGCCGCGCATGCTCTTCTCCGACACCGAGATCCTCCTCGAGGAGGTGCCGGTCGGCACGCGCATCATCTTCCCCAACCCGCCTATCGAGGAGCTGGCCAACTCGCGCGCCGCCATCCGCTGGGCCATCAACCACCCCGAAGGCTGCGATCCCCTCCACGCCCAGCTCGAGCCGGGCATGAAGGTGCTGATCGCCATCGACGACATCTCGCTGCCGCTGCCGCCCATGCGCACGCCCGACGTGCGGCAGATCATGCTGGAGATCGTCCTCCAGCTCCTGGCCGACAGCGGCGTCGACGACGTCCACCTCCTCATCGCCAACGCGCTCCACCGGCGGCTCACCGAAGCCGAGATGAAGCGCATGGTGGGAAGCAAGATCTTCGATTCGTACTATCCGGATCGCTATACCAACCACGACGCCGAGGAGCCCGGCGGCATCGTGGAGCTGGGCGAGACCGAGTCGAAGGAGAAGGTCCGCATCTCCAAGAAGGCCGTCGACGCCGACCTGGTGATTTATTTGAACGTCAACTTCGTCCCCATGGACGGCGGCCACAAGTCGGTGGGCACCGGCCTCACCGACTATCTGGGCTTGAAGGCGCACCACACGCCGCACGCCATCCGCAAGTCGAAGAGCTACATGGAGCCGAAGCACTCCGAGCTGCACAGCTCGGTCGATCGCATCGGCCGCGTCATCGACAGCCACGTGAAGGTCTTCCACATCGAGACCGCGCTCAACAACAAGATGTTCGACGGGCCCATGGCCTTCCTGGGCAAGCGAGAAGAGGACTTCACCGACCTGGACCGCGTCGCGCTGGCGGGCCTGCGCTGGACGCTGGGCAAGACGCCGCGCAAGCTGCGGCAGAACATCTTCGCCCAGGTGCCGGCCGCGTACGGGCTCATCGCGGTGGCCGCCGGCAAGACCGAGCTGGCGCACGAGAAAATCCTGGAGGCCTGCCGACGCCAGCTCTTCGTCAACGTGAAGGGCCAGGCGGACATCCTCATCGCCGGCATCCCGTACATCAGCCCGTACAACATCAACGCGGTCTTGAATCCGCTCTTGGTGCAGGTGATGGCCTGCGGCTACTTCTTCAACATGAACCGCGGCGTGCCTCTGATCAAAAAGGGCGGGACGCTGATCATCACCCACCCGTGCTTCGACGAGTTCGACCGCGTCCAGCACCCCAGCTACATCGAGTTCTTCCATCGCCTGCTACCGGAAACGACGGACGCGATGGAGCTGCACAAGAAGTACGAAAAGGAATTCGCGAACAACCCGTCGTACGTGCACCTATATAGGAAAGGAAATGCGTATCACGGCGCCCATCCTTTCTACATGTGGTACTGGGGCGAAAATGGCCGCCAGCACATGGGCCAGGTGATCGCCGTCGGCACCGAGAACACGCACGTCCCGCAGATGATGGGCTGGGACCGCGCCGACACGCTGGCCGAAGCCATCGACATGGCGCGCGGCAAGCAGGGGCGCAGCGCGGAGATTTCCCTCATGCACCATCCGCCCATGGTGATGACCGACGTGCAGCTCCCCACGGAGCAAAAGCTGCTGCCATGATCGACCTCGCGGAGGGCTTTCGCGGCAAGGAGGTCCTCATCACCGGCGTGACCGGCTTCTTGGGCAAGGTCGCGCTCACCATGCTGCTCGACCGCTATCCCGGCATCGGGAAGGTGCACGTGCTGGTGCGGCCGCGCGCGGGCGGCACGGCCGACGATCGCTTCTTCGGCAAGGTCATCACCGCGCCGCCCTTCAAGCCGCTGCGCGACAAGTACGGCGAGAAGTTCGACGCCTTCATCAAAGAGAAGTGCCACCCCATCGCCGGCGACGTCACCGACCCGATGCTCGGCGTCAGCGACGAACAGCTCCAGGCCTTGACCGGCAAGCTCGCGGTGGTCATCAACAGCGCCGGCCTCGTCACCTTCAATCCGTCGTTGGAGACCGCCATCTCGGTCAACACCGAGGGCGCGCGCAACGGCGCGGAGCTCTGCAAGAAGACCGGCGCGACGCTGGTGCACATCTCCACCTGCTTCGTCGCCGGAGCGCGCCGCGGGCCGGTCTTCGAGGACGAGCCGCTCATCGGCAGCTACCCGAAGGCGCACGACGAAGACGAGACCGCGCGGTCGCCCTTCTCGGTGGACGTCGAGCTGAAAGACGTCGAGGCGGTGGTGGCTCGTTTGCGGGCCCAGGCGGACGACCACGCCCTGGCCGCGCAGTTCCGCAGCGCCGCGGTGAAGCGGCTGGAAGAAGAGGGCCGCGACCCGCGCGACGAGAAGGCCTTGCGGCTCGCCACCGGCCGCGAGCGCAAGCTGTGGCTGGGCATGCAGCTGGTGCAGGCCGGCATGGACCGCGCGCAGCAGTGGGGCTGGCCCAATACCTATACCTATACGAAATCAATGGGCGAGCAGGCCATTGCCAAAAGCGGCTGCAAATATGCGCTGGTGCGGCCGGCCATCGTCGAGAGCGCGCTGCGCTTTCCCTTCCCCGGCTGGAACGAAGGCTTCACCACCAGCGCGCCCTTGGCGTTCATGGGCCTCAAGGGCCAGCGCGTCTTTCCGGCGGGACACAAGCTCGTCCTCGATTTGATTCCCGTCGATCTGGTCTGCGCCGGAATCCTCGGGGTCGCGGGCGCCGCCTGCGCTGGGAAGCTGGAGGCGCGCGTCTTCCAGCTCGCGTCGGGCGACGTCAATCCGTTCTACATCCGCCGGGCCGTCGAGCTGGTCGCGCTCTACAAGCGCCGCTACTACAACCGCAAGGTCGACGAGGGAAAGCGCAGCGCTTTCGAGAACTGGATCGACAGCTTCCTCGAGCCTTATCCGGCGCAGGCCGAGATCTACAACGCCACCAGCGCGCCCTTCTTCCGCGCGGCCGCCAAAGGACTGCGCAAGCTGATCGCGAACAAAGGCGCCTCTTGGGGAGCGCCCACCGCGACGGCCATGCTGACGCGCGCCGACCAGGCCTTGGAGAGCGTCGA
>DATBAA010000333.1:0-3731 GCA_036271755.1 Myxococcales bacterium
GCTTCCTCGGCGAGCAAGTCGACGCGGTCCGCCTCGGGAAGTCCGGGCAGCGCCAGGAGCGCGTTGCGGGCCGCGGCCGAAGACGGATCGACGCCGCGGGCCTTGCGCAAGAGAGCCGCGCCGCGCGCGTCGTCCCCGGCGGCGCGGGCCAGCTCGCTGGCCTCCATCAACAGTTCGGCGGTGTCGGGGCCCTGCGTCGAGTCGGCGCGCGCCTCCAGGGCTTGCGAGAGCTGCCCCAGGTCTCCGGCCTTGAAGGCGAGGGTGGCCCAGAGCTCGAGCCAGCGCGGGCTGACGAGACCTCGGGCCATGTCCGCCGCGCGCTGCGCCAGGAGGATGGCGCGGTCCGCGTTGGAGTCTCCCAGCAGCATGGCGGCGCGGCCCAGCATCTCTGCCCCCAGCCCGCGCGGCAGCTGCGCCGCTGCCTGCTCGAGCAGATCCGCCAGGCTGCCGGCGGCGCCCAGCGCGGGCAGCGTCCGCATCAGGAGCCGCAAGGCACCGGTGTGCTGCGGCACCAGCTTGAGCGCGCGCCGTCCCATCTCTGCCGCGTGCTCGCGATCGTTGGCGCGCTCGTACCAGGCGCCCGACTCCAGATAGTGGGCCGCCGCTTCGTCTCCCGAGTGCGACTCCAGCGCCTGGCCCAGCGCCGCGTAGCGCTCTGCCGCGGCCGCCGGATCGCGCTGCGCCACCAGCCGCGCGTGCAGCGCGATGGCCGCCGCGTCTCCCGGATTCTCCGCCAGCGCCTCCGACAAGAGCTGCTCGCGCTCGAGCGGATCTTGCAAGAGCAGGGCGGCGCGCAGCTTCAAGTGCCCGCGCTCGCTGGGCTCGATGCCGCCCTCGGCCCGTTGCCGCAACAGCTCGGGCAGCTCGGGCGACTTCTGCTGTTCGGCGAGCTCTCCGCGCAGCGCCAGCAGGCCCGCGTCGCGGCGGTTGTTCTCCAGCGCCGCCTGCACCTCGGCGAGGCCCTCCGAGACCCGGCCCAGCCGATACGCGGCGATGGCCGCCACCGACGCACGCTCCGCCGCGCTGCCGGTGCGCTCGGCGCGCTGCCGCGCCAGCCGCAGCACCGCCTCCCAGTCGTTGGTGGACCGCGCCTGCACCAGCATGCCGTGAAAGCCGATTTGATCGTTGCCGTCCGCCTGAAAGAGCTTGCGGACGGCCTCTCCGTGCAGCGTCTCCTCCTCGTCGGAAGGCTGCGCGGCCTGCAGCTCCTCGAGCAGCAGCAACGCCCGCCGCAAGAGCTCGGCCTTGTAGACCGGATCGTTCGCCGCCTCTGCAGAGCGGATGAGCAGCTTGGCGGAGAGCAGGCGATCTCCCGCGCGCCGCGCCGCCTCGACCGAAGCCTTGAGCAGCGCCGGATGCTCGGGCGAAAGCGCGAGACCCTCTTCGATGAGCTTCCCCGCCTCGGAGTCTCGCCCAAGCCTGGTGAGCAGCAGCGCCTGCGCGCGCAGCGATTCGGCCCTGGGCCCCTTGTCTTGCAGCAGCGCCGCCTCGCGCCGGTGCAGCGCCAGCGCCTTCTCCAGCTGGCCCGCGCTGGCGAAGAGCCGCCGCCCCGCCTCGAGCATGGGCCGGTACTGCGGCGCGAGCACGTAGGCGTTCTGGTAGCAGATGGCGGCGCTCTTCTGATCGCCCAGCTGCTCGACGAAGATGCGCCCCATGGCGTAGTGCACCGGCGCCGCGCTGGCCGTGCGTCCGAGCGCGCGCGCTTCCGCGTCCAGCTGCGCCAGCACTTCCCTGGCGGTCAGCACCTCTGCGTCGGTCGGTTCGCGCTGCAAGACGGGGACTTTCAGCTCGCTCGTGACGATCGGGTCCATGCGATTGGAAAGCGTAGCATGGGGGTCTGACAGCGTCGCTTTGTTGGCCGGCCGTGTGTGGGTGCTCCGGCGACTACTGTAGTCCGGCCGCCGAACGCGCCGCGGCCTCGATCTCCGGCAGCAGCTCGCGCACGGCGGTGATGTCCCGGTGCAGCTCGCGATCCTCGGCCATGTGCGAGACGCGCGAGCGGATGAGATCGTGCGCGGCCTGTGCGCCCTTGCCGGCGCGGAGCGGCTTGCGGAAGTCCATGGCCTGCGCGGCAACCAACAGCTCGATGGCCAGCCCGCTGCGCGCGTTCTCCACCACCGTTCGCGCCTTCAGCGCCGCGGTCATCCCCATGCTGACGTGATCCTCGCGGCCGGCTGACGAAGGAATGGTATCGACGCAAGCCGGATGCGACAGCACCTTGCTCTCCGCCGCCAGCGCCGCCGCCGTCACCTGCGCGATCATGAAGCCCGAGTTGAGCCCGCTGTTCCTGGCCAGGAACGGCGGCAACCCCGAGAGCGACGGATTCACCAGCTGCTCCACCCGCCGCTCGGAGATGGTCTGCAGCTGCGTGCAGGCGATGGCCAGCAGATCCAACGCCTGCGACACCGGCTGGCCGTGGAAGTTGCCGCCGCTGACGATGGTGCCTGCTTCGATGTCCTCGAACGCCTCGGCGAAGACGAGCGGGTTGTCGGTGGCCGCGTTGGCTTCGATCTCCAAGGTGCGGCGCACGAAGCTCAGGCCGTCGCGCGCGGCCCCGTGCACTTGAGGAGCGCAGCGCAGCGAATACGGATCCTGCACTTTGCCGCAGTGCTCGTCTTGATGGCTGGCGTTGATCTCGCTGCGGGCCAGAAGCGCGCGCAGCTCGAGGGCGACCAGCGTCTGCCCGGCGTGCCCGCGCACGCGATGGATGGCCGCCAGGAACGGCTTGTGCGACCCCATCAGCCCTTCGATGGTCATGGCCGCCGCGATGTCCGCGATGCGCGCGCACCGCTCCGCCTCGAGCAGCGCCAGCCCGCCCACCGCCTGCATCGCCTGGGTGCCGTTCACCAGCGCGAGGCCCTCCTTGGCCTCCAACACGACCGGCGAAAGGCCCGCGCGCGCCAGCGCTTCGCGCCCCGGCAGCCGCTCTCCCTTATAGAAGGCCTCGCCCTCGCCGATGAGCACGAGCGCGAGGTGAGCCAGCGGCGCCAGATCTCCGCTCGCGCCCACCGAGCCCTTCTCGGGAATGACCGGCACCACCGACCGCTCGAGCATGGAGACGAGCAGCTCCAGCGTCGACTCGCGGATGCCCGAGTAGCCGCCCGAGAGCACGTTGGCCCGCAGGATCATCAGCGCCCGCACCTCGGGAATGGGCAGCGGCGCGCCGACGCCCGCGGCGTGGCTCAAGATGAGGTTGCGCTGCAGCCGCTGCAATTCGCCGCGCGGAATGCTCACCTCTGCCAAGGTCCCGAAGCCGGTGTTGATGCCGTAGGTGGGGACGGTGCCCTGGGCGATGCGGTCGACCAGCTGCCGCGCCGCCCGGACGCGTTCGCGGGCCGCCGGGGCGATCTCGACCTGTGCCGTTCCGAAGGCCGCCGCGCGCACTTCTTCGAGCGTCAGCGTCTGACCCAAGAGGGAGATGCGCATGGCCGGGGCTTCTACACCATTTACGCTTTGGTTCCGCTCCATTAAAGTGCGCGCGTTTTCGACTGGGAAAGGACCTTCTCCATGATGAGGCCGTGCCAGGCAGCGCTCCTCGCTCTCGTGCTCGCCGCTCCAGCGCGCGCCGCGGATACCGCGGCTCCCGTCATCGAGCACACGCCGGTGGCCAGCGTGACGCGCGGCGCGAAGTGGGTGCAGATCTTCGCCAAGGTCACCGACGAGTCGAAGTTCTTCCCCCAGGTGTTCTTCCGCTACGGCCCGGGCGACTACCAGAAAGCGCTCGATATGAA
>DATBAA010000334.1:0-4116 GCA_036271755.1 Myxococcales bacterium
CTTTTCGATGATTCTGGCGGCGGTCGCGGCTACGGGCTGCGCGCACCACTCGGCTTCCGCGGAGGACGAAGTCGCGCGGATTTCCGAATACAAACTCAGTCTCGAGGACGTGGTCGAGGTCACGGTCTGGAAGGAGCCCGACCTTTCGCGCACGGTCCCCATCCGCCCTGACGGCAAGATCACTCTGCCCCTCATCGGCGACGTCAAGGCGGAAGGCCTTCGTCCCGCGGATCTGGAAACGCTCGTGGCCAAGCAGTACGCCTCGCTCGTTCGCGACCCGCGCGTCACCGTCATCGTCCACGACGTCAACGGCGCCAAGGTCTACGTGACCGGCCAGGTGCTGCACGCCGGCGCCTTCCCGCTGCGCTCCACCATGAATGTCCTCCAGGCCCTGGCCATGGCGGGCGGGCTCGCCGAGTTCGCCAATCGCGGCGACATCACCGTGCTGCGCACCGACGGCCGCCGTCTGGAAGTCGACTACGACGATCTCGTCAAGGGCAAGAGCAAGGTCTCGCTCGGACCTGGCGACACCGTGGTTGTTCCTTAAGGAGCGATGACGATGGCCATGGGCAAACACATAGTTGTCCTGCACGTGGCCCTCGCCACTCTGTTCTTCGCCGGCGAGGCCGCTGCAGACACCCAGTGGGAATGGCGTCCGCGAGTCTCGGCGGTGGGCGGGTACGACGACAACATCAAGATCGACGGCAGCGGCGGCGACGGGTTTGGGCAGATCGTCCCCGGGCTCAAGCTGGACGTCTTCGGTGAGCACCAGCTGCGGATGGCCTTCGACTGCTCGGTGGGCATCGCGCGGTTGGCAGACCCGAACGAGTTCGGGTTCTCCAACGGCCGGGTCTTCGCCAACGAGGACTGCAACCTGAACACGCGGGTGAACCTGAGCGAGCGCGACAAGTTCTTGCTCCGGGCCGAAACCACCTACGCGCAGGACCCCTTCGCGCTGGCCGGTCTCGGGCTCCTCCTGCGGCCCGGCCAGACGACCATCTTCGTCGGCCGGCTCACGGTGGAGGACGCCCACGCGCTCTCCGGCCACACCGACCTGAACTATGGCGTCGACGGCACCATCCTCACCTTCGGCGCCAACGACCCGGGCAACAACTTCGTGGTCGCGCCGCGCGTCCGGTACGAGCTCAAGACCAGCGCCCGCTCGAAGTGGGACGCGGGCGTCCGCGAGCAGATCTTCTTCGGCGTCGGCCAGGCCGCGGCGGCGAACGGCTCGGACATTGGCCTCTTGGGCGAAGGCCACTCGTTCCTGGTCGGCTACAACTACGAGCTGACGCCCTGGTCGGATGTGACCATCCGCGGCGGCCCCGCGGTGGTGACCGGCCAGAAGGCGCGGCTGGCAACGGAAAACGGCACTGCCGTGATGCCGACGCTGCGCGCCGAATTGAACGGCTACACGCCGGCCTTCGACGTGCGGCTCACCTTCGGCCACGACCTCGTGATCGGGCCGTCGGGCGGCGGCGCGCTGGTGGGCGACATCGCGGAGATTGGCTTCACCCGCCGCTGGGAGCAGCTGCAGCTCCACCTGCGGGCCGGCGCCTACCGCAACGCGGACATCTACAACCAGTGGCAGGCCGGCTCGAGCGGCTACGGCGGCGAGGTCGGCATCGATTGGTACTTCACCCGCGATCTGCGGTTCGGCATCGCGGCAGAGCGGGACGCGCGCATCTACGACCCGACGGCTCCGAACAACCTGGTCGACCGGGACGTGGTGCAGGCGCGGTTCACTTACGAGAAGGCGCACTTCAACTAACCATTTTTGATGCCGCGGCTCCGGAAGGCCGCGGATTTTACGAGGGAGAAACATGGACCGGACGTACACGATTGACGAGCTCTTTGCGGCGGTGCGGCGGCGGTGGAAGACGGTGGCGGTGGTGGCGGGCGGCGTGCTGGTGCTGGCAGCGCTCGTCATCCTCCGGCTTCCGTCCGTCTACTCGGCTCGCGCCTTGGTGATGGTCGAACCCTTCACGCCCCACCCGGATCTGGTGGCGCCCGTGATCGACGCAACGGACCTGGCCTCCAAGGTCAAGTCGGTGCGCGAGAACGTCTATGCGCGCAGCGTGATGGCCCCGGCCATCGACGAGCTGAAGCTCTATCCGAAGGCTCGTGAGAAGGGCATGGACGAGGCCCTGGAGCAGTTCCGCCAGGACACCGAGGTCCACGCCGAGGGAGACAACTCCTTCTCCATCACGGTGAAGAGCCAGGATCCGGAGGTGGCCGCCAAGGCCGCCAACCGGCTCGCCGAGCTCTACATCGAGGGCAACCTCCAGGTCCGCGTGGGGCAGGTGACGCGCACCCGCGACATCATCGCCAGCAAGCTGACCGACATGCAGCACCAGCTCTCGGCCTCGCAGGCCAAGGTCGCAGCCTTCAAGGCCGCGCACTCCGACTCGCTGCCCGAGCTCTTGGAGCAGCGCTATCACCAGCGTGAAGAGCTCACCAAGCAGATCGAGCTCGAGTCGCAGTTCAGCCAGGAGGCCCAGCGCCGCATCGACCTGCTCGGCACCACGCCGTTCGGCAAGGAGACCGAAGTGGGCCGCCTGGAAGAGCAGCGCGACGACCTGCACGCCAAGCTGGCGGCCGCCCAGAGCAGCTTGCTGGCCGACCACCCCGACGTCACCGCGCTGCAGCGTGAAGTGGCCGCCAACGAGGGCCGCCTGGCCGCCGCCAACAAGCGCGCCTCCGCCAACGACCTGGAGCTGCGCCGCATGACCACCGCCATCTCGCGCGGCGAGAAGCGCATTGGCCAGCTGCAAGCCGACGAGTCGAAGCTGGACAAGCTCATCGCCGCAACGCCCATCGTCGCCGGACAGCTGGGCGAGCTGACCAACGACCTGGACTCCATCAAGGCCAAGGTCACGCAGCTGGTGGCCAAGAAGGCCGAAGCCGAGATCACCGCCGAGCTGGAGACCAAGAGCGGCCCCTCCGAGTTCCGCGTCCTCGAGAGCGCTCAGCCGGCGACGACGCCCGCGAGCCCCAACCGCAGCCAGTTCCTGATGCTGGCCTTCATCGCAGCGCTGGCACTGGGCGCCGCGGCGGCCATGGGCCAGGAGCTCTCCGACCGCTCGCTGCGCAGCGAGATCGAAGTCGGCGGCGCCTTGTCGCTGCCGGTCCTCGCGGTCATTCCGCAGCTCCACGGCGTGGCTGGGATGCAGCAGCTGATGCCGATGCAGGCCCAAGCCGAAGCTTGATGTTTTCCAACCCACTTTCTGACGGAGAAAACAATATGTCGACGAATGCAAAAGCAGTGGAAGTGCGGGGCCGGTTCCTGGAGCGCATGGAAGGCGCGGAGAGCGCGGGCGAGATCGACGGGCGCCTCGTTGCCGTGACGAACCCGATGGGCGCGGCGGCCGAGCAGTACCGCATGCTGCTCTTCCGGCTGCGGCACTTGCGGGCGCAGATGTCCTCGAACATCGCCGGCGGCTCGGTCATCGCGGTGACCAGCTCGGTGCGCGGCGAGGGCGTGTCGGTGACGGCGGCCAACCTGGCGCTGACGGCGGCGCGGGCTCGCGATGCGCGGGTCTGCCTCGTGGACTGCGACCTGCGGCGCGGCGGCCTGACCAACCTGTTCGGCATGCCTTCGCGGGCGGGTCTCGCGGACGTGCTGACGGGCAAGACGGAGATTGGCGAAGCGCTGGGCCGCTACCACGAGGGACACCTCGCGGTGGTGGGCGCGGGCCGCGCTCCGGGCGCGGAGTCGGCTTCGCTCCTGGCCAACAACCGCTTCACCCAGGCCCTCTCGCTCCTGCGCACGCTCTTCGACGAGATCTACCTGGACGTTCCGCCCGCCCTCGCCACGGCTGACGCGCAAGTCGTCGCGCACAAGGCCGACGGCATCGTGCTGGTGGCGCGCGCCGGCGTGACTCCGCGCGACCAGATCGCCTCGGCCGTCCGCTCGCTCGCGGGCGCGCCGGTGTGGGGCATGGTCCTGAACGGCGTCGACCCGTCGCGGGTTCCCTCGCCCATGCCGATCGTCAGGGGCCAGCTCGGATCCGGCAAGTAAGATGGCTCAGTTCTCGGGGCACTGGTACAGCGGCAGGGCCGCGAGGCTCTGCGTCGTCGAGGTGGTGCTGGTCGGATTCGCCCTCTGGATCAGCG
>DATBAA010000335.1:0-4423 GCA_036271755.1 Myxococcales bacterium
CCGGCGCGGAGTGGTGGATAGGCCGCTCGTACACCAACGATGTTCCCATCGAGTTTCACTTCGACGAGGACGTGCGCGGAACGGTGAAGAAACATCCGTCGCTCTCGTCGGTCTTCTTCTTCAACCGCGTGCGCGGCGGGCAGCTGGCGGTCACCGACGCGCAGCCTGGAGAGAGCCCGGCGCGCCTGGAAGCCATCAAGCCGCGGCGCAACCGCTACGCCATCTTCAAGGGAGACCTGCTGCACGGGGTGCTGGACAGGGACGGCAATACCCCGCGACGAAAGCTTTCCGGCCCGCGCGGCCGCATGCGCGTGACGCTGGTGGTGAACTTCTGGACGGAGCGGCCGAGCAAGGTGCCCGCTTGGAGCGAATCGAAGCTCTATCGCGCGCTCGGGCCAGCAAGGTAGAAGCCGGGCCGTGCACCTTGCAGGCATGACGCAAGCGGCGCTCGAAGGCTGGGCGCGGGAGCGCGGGGCAACCCCCGGCGCGGCGCGCACGCTGGCGCGTCATCTGATCGGCGGCTTCGCCGGGCGCGACAACGGCGAACATCCTTCCCGCGCGCTGCTCGAAGAGGCTGCCGGGCTGCAGCGCGGCCTGCCGGCCTGTGAAGCCGTCGAGGCTCGAGACGGCACCGTCCGCTTCGCCATCACGTTGGACGACGGCGAGATCGTCGAAGCGGTGCTCATCCGCCAACAAGGCCGCGAGACCGTCTGCGTCTCGTCACAGGTCGGTTGCGCGCGAGGCTGTGTCTTTTGCGAGACGGGCAGGCTGGGGCTGGTCCGCAATCTCACCGCCGCCGAAATCGTCTCGCAATATGCGCTGGCGCTGCGGCACGCCAGCTCGAGGCCGACGAATGTCGTCTTCATGGGCATGGGCGAGCCGCTCGACAACCTGAACGAAGTGATTCGCGCCATCGAGGTGCTGCGCGAGCCGTCGGGCTTCGCGGTGCCCGAGCGGCGCATCACCGTCAGCACGGTAGGCATCGTCTCCAAGATGGCCGAGCTGTTCCAAAGGACCAAGGCGCGGGTGGCGGTCTCGCTGCACGCCATCGAAGAGTCACAGCGCCTGGCGCTCTTGCCCGTGGCGCGCCGCTGGTCCCTGGCCGAGCTCAGAAGAGCCATCGCCGAGGCGCCGCGCTCGGTGCTGCTGCAGTGGACGCTCATCGAAGGAATCAACGACTCGCTCGAACAAGCCGAACGTCTGGCGGACTTCGCGCAGGGGTTGGATGTGCGCGTGAACCTCATCCCGCTCAATCCGGGTCCCATTGCCGCGCAGCGCGCTCCGCCTATCGCACATTGCCGCGCGTTCCAGAAACGGCTCGCCGATCTGGGCGTGCGCACGCTCCTGCGCTTGCCGCACGGGCAGGAGGCTTTCGGCGCTTGCGGGCAGCTGGCGGGCTCGCGGCGCCTCTCACATTGAGTTTTATTTTTTTCCTCGCGCTTCGAAGCCCGGGCGAGTACAAAGCCTGCTTACCGCCGCTCTCGCAACAGAGTGGCAAAGAATCCAATAGCGGATACTACAAAAATGGCTCAGAAAACGAACGACGCCGCGCTGCGTGCGATCATCGATCGCTTCACGCGCGAATTGACCCAGGCCGTTGCGCAGCAGGTGCAGGAGCAGGTTGCGCAGGCCATCTCGCAATTCCGCGGGCCATCCTCGTCGAAGTCGGACGGCAGGCGCGCGGGCCGGTTGTGTCCGGTGCCGAATTGCGGCCAGCCGGGCGCGGGTCCGCGCAACCGCTGGTTCTGCAAGAACCACTCGTCCAAGCTCTCCGCGACCGAGCAGAAGGCAATCCTCGAGCGCAACCGCCGCCTCGCCTCCGAGGGCAAGCTGCCCACGCAGGTGCCGGCGCAGCGAATCGTCCGTCTGCCTCCGAAGGCGCAGCGCGCCCGCCGTGCGCTGGACATGAGCTGCCGCGTCGAGGGCTGTCCCAACCGCTCGCGCGGTCCGCGTGCGGGCTTCATCTGCGATCAGCATCGCAATGAGCTCTCGCCCGACGAGCAGCGGCAGGCGCGCGACCGGTGGAACGCCCGCATCAAGGGCGGCAAGTCGGCAGCTTCAGCGCCGGAGCCCAAGGCCATTTCGCCCGTGCCGCCCATCGTCCGCAAGGCCGAGCCCGCCGAGGCCTGAAAAACATTTCACCGCCTTCGCGGTGAGGTTTTTAGACGAGGCGGAACCGTTTGCGCGATGACGGCGTAGAGTGAGTCAGCCATGCCGCGCATTCTCTCGTCGGAGATCACCAGCCGTTCGCTCTTCCTGCGCCGCCGCGACTTCTTCAAGGCCGCCGGCGGCGCTGCGCTGTTGGCTCGCGCTGCGCTGGGCAAGGAGTCCGCGAAGCACGGTCCCAAGCTCGCGGGCGTGAAGCCGAACCCGAAGTATGTGGTGGGTGAGAAGCTCAACTCCTTCGAAGAGATCACCAGCTACAACAACTTCTACGAGCTGGGCCTCGACAAGGAAGACCCGGCTATCAACGCGTCGAAGCTCATCACCCGGCCGTGGACGGTCTCGGTCGAAGGCGAAGTGGGCAAGCCGCGCAAGTGGGACATCGAAGAGATCCTCAAGACCTTTCCGCAAGAGGAGCGCGTCTATCGCTTCCGCTGCGTCGAGGCCTGGTCGATGGTCATTCCCTGGGACGGCTTTCCGCTGGCCGACTTCCTCAAGGCCCACCAGCCGACCAGCCGCGCGAAGTACGTCAGCTTCGAGAGCGTGCTGCAGCCGCAGATGCCGGGCGCCGGCGGCTACTCGGGCATTCCCTTTCCCTACAAAGAGGGCCTGCGCATCGACGAGGCCATGCATCCGCTGGCGCTCTTGGCCACCGGGCTGTACGGCGAGGCGATGCCCAACCAGGACGGCGCGCCCATCCGGCTCATCACTCCGTGGAAGTACGGCTTCAAGTGCGGCAAGAGCCTGGTGCGCATCAAGCTGCAGGAAGCGCAGCCGCGGACCACCTGGGCGCAGTACGGCGGCGGCTCCGAGTACGGCTTCTACGCCAACGTGAACCCAGACGTGGACCACCCGCGCTGGAGCCAGGCCAAGGAGCGGCGCATCGGCGAATTCACCAGGCGCAAGACGCTCATGTTCAACGGCTACGAAGAAGTTGCCTCGCTCTACGCCGGAATGGATCTAAAGAAGTTCTTCTAGATGCTTCGCAAGAACTTCGTTCGGCTCGCCTTCGCCGCCTGCTGCCTGCCCGCCGCGTGGCTCGCGCTGCAGTTCAAGCGCGACAACCTGGGCGCAAACCCCATCGATGCGCTCATCAATGACCTGGGCTACATCGCCTTCGTCCTCTTGATGCTGACGCTGGCCTGCACGCCTTCGCAGATCTTCTTCAAGCTGAAGTGGCCGCTGCTCTTGCGCAAGCTGCTGGGCGACTTCTGCTTCTTCTACGCCTCGGTACATCTGCTCACGTACGTGATCTTCGATCAGGGCCTGGTCTTCGCCGACATCGTGAAGGACATGCTCAAGCACAAGTTCCTCTTCCTCGGCTTCACTGCCTGGCTGCTGATGCTGCCGCTGGCGGTGACGTCGACGCAGGGCTGGCAGAAGCGCCTGGGCTTCCGGCGCTGGAAGCGTTTGCACCGCGTCGTCTACCTCTGCGGCGGGCTGGCGAGCTTCCACTTCCTGCTCCGTTTCAAGACCCCGCGCTTCGAAACCGTGGCTTGGATGGCAGCTCTAGGGGTTCTACTCCTGGCTCGTGTGTTCGAGGTCTTCCGCCGCCGCAACCTCAAGGTGTAGACTTCGGCTCCCCATGCCGCGCCTCGCATCGATCCTGGTTGTCGACGACGACACGAACCTTCGTCAGAACATCCATTTCATCCTCGAAAAAGGCGGCATGAAGTCCGCCATGGCCTCCTCGGGCGAGGAGGCGCTGCAGCGGATGCGCACCACCTCGTTCGACCTGGTGCTGCTCGACGTGCAGATGCCGGGCATGGGCGGGCTGGAGGCGCTGCGCATCATGCGCGAGCGCCACCCGGACGTGGGCGTCATCATGCTCTCGGTCATCAAGGACATCGCCGTTGCGGTGGAGGCGATGCACACCGGCGCGCTCGACTACGTCACCAAGGACTTCTCGCCGCCCGAGCTCATCGCCCGCGTGCGCAAGACGCTGGTGCAGCTGCGCGCCGGCCGCGAGCTCGAGCGCCTGCACGACGTAGAGGCGACGCACGTGGCGCGGCCCATGGTGCTGGGCAGCTCGCCGAAGATGCGCGGCGTGGTGGCGGTGGCGGAGAAGATCGCCGCCAAGCCCGTCACCGTGCTCATCACCGGCGAGAGCGGCACCGGCAAGGAAGTGCTCGCCCGCTACATCCACGCGCGGAGCGACCGCAAGACCGCGCCCTTCGTCGCCGTCAACCTGCCGGCCATTCCCGCGAACCTCGTCGAGAGCGAACTCTTCGGCCACGAGCGCGGCTCCTTCACCGGCGCG
>DATBAA010000336.1:0-16801 GCA_036271755.1 Myxococcales bacterium
GCGCCAGCTGCAGCAGGATGGCGACGAAGACCGCCGCCAGCGCCACGGCGTAGCGCGCGGCGGCCGATTCGAAGGGCGCGAACCACTCCTTCAGCGCGTCCTTCATGAGCGAGCGATCAGACGCCGGCGAACCATTCGTAGCCCTGGTCTTCCCAATACCCGCCGGTGCGCATCGGTTGATAGACGACTTCGCTCAGGTACTTGACGTTCTTGTACCCGAGCTTCACGGCCGAGTAGAGCCGCACCGGCGCGCCATGGTCAGGAGTGAGCAACTCGCCGTTCATGCCGTAGGCGAGCAGCGTCTGCGGGTGGTCGACGCTCTCGCGGTCCCAGCCCGAGGCGTAAGGCTTTGGCATCTTCTCATCGTCATCGTCGTCTGAGCCGGGCGAGTCGGGGCGGTCGAAGCTGTTGAACTCGACAAACCTCGCGCGCGGGTCCGCGCCGCACGCGCGCGCGATCTCGCTCATGCGGACGCCGTGCCACGAGGCCACCGCGCTCCAACCTTCGACGCAGTGGTGGCGCACGCGCATGTCGGTCCGCGGCAGCCGCTGCAGATCGTCTACCGAGAGCGACAAAGGCTTGGAGCAAAGCCCCTTGACCTCCAACCGCCACCCCTTGGGCGCGACCGGCACGTCCGGAGCCACGTGGTAGATGGGAAAGTCCTCCATGCGGGTGAGCAGCCGCTCGGGCTCCTCGGGCGCGAGCTTCTGCTTGCGGAAGAGCAGCCGCTGCGCGCCGTCGTTCCACTTCTCCATCGCGCCCAGGAGGCCGTCGTGCGGCTTCTCGGAGTTGCAGCCGGCCGCGCCCAGCAAGGCGAAGGTGAGCAGTTGTCTGCGCTTCATTCGCGCTTCCCGCCGGTGAAGATGGTGAAGAGCTCGCGCGGGTGGAGCGCGACCAGGACCAGGTGGCCCAGCGTGAAGAGCGCGAGCGCGCACAAGCCCAGCAGGTGCACGGCGCGGGCGCCGTCGTAGCCGCCGAAGAGGCTCGTCAGCAGCGAGAGCTGCACCGGCTTGTAGAGCACCAACCCGCTCAGCACTTCAAGGACGGCAATGGCAATGGCCGAGGTATAGGCAAACCGCTGCAGGCCGTTGTAGAGCCCCTGCTCGGGCGGGTGCTTGCGGATGCGGACGTAGTAGAGCGCCGTCTGCAGGGCATTCAAGGCGTCGCGCTTGATCTGGAAGACGCGCCTGCGCCACTCTCCGCTGGCGATCTGATAAAGGATATAAATCAATCCGTTCAGGGCCAGAAACCAGGCCACGCCGAAGTGGATGTGGCGAGCGCCGGCCAGCCACCCGCCGATCATCAGCGCCTCGGGCGGGGCCTTGCCGTGCGGGTACCAGAAGTACTCCGCGCCCTTGGGGCCCATGTCGGGGAACGAGTTCAAGATCGTAAGGCCGCTGCCGGCGATGATGACGAGCAGCGGCACGTTGGCCCAGTGGGTCAGCCGGATGAGCAGCGGCTGCTGCGGACGGAGCGCCATTTCATGGATACACTGCCGGGTGGCGGTTGGTTACGCAAGGCGTCGAAACGCCTTATGTCTTGGGCAAGAAGGACGCTGGCTCGACCAGCTTCCAGCCCGGCATCTCGCTGACGCACTGCCGGAGCAAAAAGGCGTGGCCGGCGCCGAACATCACCACGATGCGATCGCCCGGCTTTGCCTGCTGCGCGATGCGGGCGCAGAGGACGAAGTTGCGCTTGTACCAGGCGGTCAAGAGCTCCGCGCCGGGCTGGTCGCCGCCGCCGCCGAAGCCCGTCATGCTCCGGTAGAAATTCTGGCCGCCCGCGAGGTTGGCCGGGTCGTTGACGAAGCGCAGCTCTCCGGCGATGCCGTGCTCTTCCAGCACCCGCGACTCCTCGGCCAGCATCTTCTCGACGGTGGCGCCCAGCGCGTTCAGCTCCGGCTCGCGGCCGTGGGCCTTGGCCCAGGTCTGGACGGCCTCGTAGGGGAAGTCGCCGTCGACGTCGATGCCCGCCACCTCGGCCCTGGCCGCCTGCCCCAGCCGGAAGCCCAGCTGCACCACCTCGTTGCGCGACGGCGCGAGCTTGCCGGCGAGGAACTGCGGATACCGCTCGGCCACGGTCTCCTTCGGCCACTCCACGTCGATGCGCGTGGGCTTGAACGCCGCCAGCGCTTCCGCCACCTGCTTCAGCTGCGCCTGCGACTCCGCTGCCAGCACGTCCGGCACCTTCTGGTTGTGCAGGTCGTGGCCGGGGTTGGCCATGTGGAAGGTCCCGAGGATCATCACCTCGACCGGAGCCTGGGCGTGAACGGCAAACGACAGCGATAACGCAGCGAGCAAAGCGCGCTCGAACATGGAGCCGACTCCCGATCTGATGTTGGTGCGATGCGAAATCACCAACGAATCAGGATCGGGCTAATTTCCCAGCCGGTCGGTAAAAGCACGTGCGGCCAAAGGTCAAGCAGACTTGACATCATGTCGCGCCTACGCGACACAGCAGCGCCTATGCATAAACTTCTCCTTCTGTTGGCACTCGCGGCAGTGGCCGCGCCGCGAGCGCAGGCCGCAGTCCCAACTTGCAGCTCGTTGAGCTTCGTCAATCCCCTCTATCTGGAGATCGGCGACACCCAGGAGCAGCTCATCAAGACGCTGGGCGCGCACACCGCGGCCGCCACCACTCCACACGCGATCACGCTCGTCTATCGCACCAACGGGTCGTGCGCGAACCTGACCGACGTCTTCACCGTGCCGCCGAAGCCGATTGTGAGCGGCACCACCATGAGTTACGTGCTCGCGGGCCAGAATCCGGCCCTGGCCTCGCCGACCTGCACCCTCGACGCCGCGACGCCCATCGACGTCGGCAACGCCGCGCTCTTCATCTCCAGCTGCGCGGGCCAGGCGCCGGCGCAACCGGCCGGGGTCTCGGCGCAGCAGGGACCCATCCAGGCCTATACGCTGGTGGTGCCCAACGCTTCGTCGCAGACGGCCATCACCGCCGAAGAGGCCTACTTCGTCTTCGGCTTCGGCAACAACGACGGGTTCAACAGCGCTACCAACTCGACGCCGCTCAGCCCCTGGAACGACACCGCCTTCATCTTCACCCGCCTCTCCACCAAGAGCACCTTGCTCACCTGGGTGCACACGCTCAGCCAGCGCGGAGGCGACGTGGCGGGCGATCCGCGCACGTTCACGCCCGCCAAGTTCCTGGGAACGGCCTTGAACGCCTCTTCGGACGTCGTCGGCCACGTGACCGGCGTGACCGGCTCCGATCGCGAGCGGACCATCGGCCTGCTCGGCGCCGAGGTGTACGACTCGAACCCCACGGTGCTGCGAGAGCTGGCGTTCCAGTGGTTCGACCAGAAGCACGCCTACTTCCCGGACTCGGCGCTCGGCGCCAAGGACAAGAGGAACCTGCGCGACGGCCACTACGCGGTCTGGTCGCCGACCTTCTGGATCGAGAACGTCAACACCGACGGCTCGCCCACCAAGACGGACGCCGACTACGTCATCAACCTGATCCTCGGCAAGCAGCAGCAGCTCCAGGTCAACCCGGTGGACGACATCATCAGCGTCGGCCTCGTGCCCTCTTGCGCCATGCAGGTGAACCGGTCGGTCGAGGGCGGGCCGCTCTCGCTCTTCGATCCGACCAGCCAGTGCCGCTGCTACTACGACAGCAAGGTCGGCACCAGCTCCTGCGCCACCTGCAACGCGTCCACCCCCTGCGCGACGGGCGTCTGCAGCCCCGACGGCTTCTGCGAGGCCAAGTAAAATGAAAAAGACAATCATCGGCCTCTTTGCGCTCCTCGCCGTCGCCTGCGGCGGCACCAACAGCACCCCGGTCGTGACGCCAGACAGCGGCACGCCGGACTCCGGCATACCTGACAGCGGCACGCCTGACGCAGGCGACGCGGGCAGCGACGGCGGTCCCATCCAGACAGCGGCCGGCTGCTTCATCAACGCGCAGACCAGCATCCAGATCCTCAATGCCTGCACCGACGCCGGCTCCATCGACAAGGCGCCGGTGCTGCCGCTGCTGCAGTCCGACGGAGGCTTGCCGCCTCTTCCGTGATGAAGCGCTTTGCTCTCTTCGCAACTCTGCTGGCCGCGGGGCAGTCTGCCCGCGGCCAGACTTTTCCCATCGACGTCGCGGGTGTGAAGATCGGCGTCACCGGTTTCATCCAGGTGGACGCGACGCTGCTCGATCAGAGCGCGGAGGACGAGCTCAACCCCGCCACGCAGCAGCCGCTCAACACCGAGCGCATCGACGTCCGGCGCGGCCACGTGCGGCTCGACGCGAGCAAGGGCATCGTCGGCGGCGCCTTCGAGATCGACGCCAACACCGTCCACGGCTCGCAGGTGCGAATCATCGCGGCCGAGGTCTCGGTGGACGCGGGCGGCAAGGACCCGCTGCAAGTGCCGACCCTGCTGCTCTCGCTCGGCCTCACGCGCATTCCCTTCGGCTATGAGACGCTGCAGCACGACCTGCTGCGGCCTTTCCTGGAGCAGTCGAACGTCAATCGCGCGTTCTTTCCCGGATCGTACGCGCCCGGCCTGCGCGCGCGCGGTGCCTTCCGCTTCTTGCGCTACGACGTCGCGGTGATGAGCGGGCAGCCCATCGACGCGGCCAACTTCGCGGCGCAGGCGCCGACGCACTCGGTGGACTTCATCGGCCGCATCGGCATCGAGACGCCGCTCTTGCCCGGGCTCACCTTCACCGCCGGCGTCTCCGGCCTCGACGGCAGGGGTTTCAGCCCGGGCACGCCCAGCACCAAGGATCAGCTGGTGTGGCGCGACGAGAACGCCGACGGCATCGTGCAGCTCAACGAGATCCAGGTGGTCGCGGGCAGCCCGGGAGTCGCCTCCGGCACCTTTCGCCACTTCGCCATCGGCGGTGACGCGCACCTGGCCTGGAAGCTTCCCTTCGGCCTGCTGGTCGCGGGCGGCGAGCTGATCTGGGCGCAGAACCTCGACCGCGCGCTCTTCGTCTCCGACCCCATCAACTCCGGCCGCGACCAGCGCGGCAACGGCTATTCGGTCAGCGGCGTGCTGCAAGATCTGCCCTACGGCTTCGCGGCTGGCGTGCGCTTCGACCGCTACGACCCCGACGCCGATGTCAGCGACGCCAATGGCGGCATTCGCGTTCCGTTCGACGCCAGCGTCTCGACGCTGGCTTTCATGGCCTCGGTGCGGCTCGAAGGCGTGGTCCGGCTGATGATCGAGTACGACCGCAACCACAACGCCTTCGGCCGCGGTCCCAACGGCGAGCCGGCGTCGCTCGCGGCGGATTCGCTGACCGCCCGCGCGGAGCTGGCCTTTTGAGGCGGCTCCTGCTCGCGCTGCTGCTGCTCTCGGGCGCTTGCGGCGGCGGCGCGGACACCACCGGCGTCGTGGCGCTGCTGCGCGTCTCGGGCGCGCAGTACGTGCAAGGTCCGATGCCGCAGCCGTCCGGTGGGCCTTTGGTGGTCTCCGCGAGCATCAATCGCAACGTCATCACGCCGGGTCTGACCGACCGGGTCGTCAACGTGACCACGCCGCCGGGCTCGACGGGCGTGCTCCTGGGCCTCCAGGGCGATACCGGCTACTGGATCCTGCCGGCGGGAGCGGCCGATCCGCAGCAGAGCAACCAGCAGAAGCTCAGCGTGCCGGTGGCCTTCTCGTCGCACTTGCCCTCTGGGCAGTTCACCATCGCGGCGCAGGCCGTGTCTCCCGCCGGCGCGGCCGGGCAGCCGGCGCTCATCGGGTTGCAGACGGACGACACCGGCCCCGCGGCGGCGCTGGCCTTCAACCTCTCGTGGGACACCGAGGCCGATCTGGACCTGCACGTCGTCGATCCCAAGGGCACCGAGATCTATTGGGGACACATCGTGGCCGACGGGGGCCTGCTCGACTTCGACTCCAACCAGAGCTGCATCCTCGACGGACGCCGCCGCGAGATCGTCGCCTGGGCCTCCGCGCCGCCCAGCGGCAACTACCTGGTGCGGGTGGATACGCCCTCGCTCTGCACCGCGGCCACGGCGCACTGGATGCTGACGGCGCAGCTGAATGGCGCGCTGCAGGCCACCATCGAAGGTCAGTCGACCTCGTTCGATACCCGCGGCTTCCATACGCGCAGCGACGGCTTGCTCGTGCTCGAGCTGGTCGTGCCGTGAAAGCGCTCGCGCCGCTGCTGGTGGCGCTGGCCGCGTCTGCGGCGATGGCGCAGGAGGAGCCCGGCCTGGAAGCCAGCATCGAGGCCGACCGCAAGAAGGAGCCCGCGCAGACGAGCTTGCGCGGCTCGGAAGCCAAGGACCTGGCCGGCGCGCATGGCGACGCGGTGGTGGCGGCGCAGATGCTGCCGGGGGTCGCGCGTGAACCCGCGGGCACAGGACAGCTCGTCGTCTGGGGCGCCGCGCCCAACGAGACGCGCCTCTTGATCGACGGCATCGAGGTGCCCGCGCTCTACCATGGCGGCGGCCTGCGCTCGGTGGTGCCGTCGGAGCTGGTGCGGCGCCTCGAGTTGGCTCCGGCGGCTTTTGGAGCGCAGTGGGGCAGGGCGCTGGGCGGCGTGCTGGAGGTGGAGATGTCCGCGCCCGACGTGGCCGCGTCTCGCCTCGCGGTCGATCCGCTCGATGCCCACGCGAGCATCAACGCTTCACTCGGCGACGGGCAGCTCTTCGGCGGCTTTCGCTACTCGCTGGTCGACCGCATCGTCGGACCGGCGCTGTCCGAGACCGCCAAGGAGCTCTTCCCGCTGCCTCGCTACTGGGACGGCCAGCTGGTCGGCACCATTCCGTTGCGAAGTGGAGAGAAGCTCGAGCTGCTCTTCTTCGGGTCGTCCGATTCGGGCACGCGCGAGCTGAACGCCACCACCAGCGTCTCGCGCGGCGACTCTTCCCTGTCGCGCTGGGGCAGGCTGGGCTTGCGCTACAAGCGGACCCTCGACGAAGCCTCGGACGTGACGGTGGTGGCCTGGGCCGGTGACGACTTGCAGTCCCAAGGCTCGTTCAGCGGTCCGGCTTTCGCCAACCAGACCAGCTGGGCGCAAAGCGCGGGCCTGCGCGCGAGCTACCGCACGCTCTTCGCTGAAGGCCTCTCCCTGACGCTCGGCGCCGACGGCCTCTTCACGCACACACACCTGCGGCGCGCGGGGTCGCTCACCACGCCCGCGCGCGAGGGAGACGTCACCTTCTTCGGCCAGCCGCCGGGGGTGGACGTCACCTCGGACGACTGGACGGTGCAGCAGGGCGACTTCGCCCTCTACGCGCAAGGAGATCTCGACCTGGGCCGCTTCACGGTCACGCCCGGCCTGCGCCTCGACTTCGCGGCCACCGACACGAGCGCCATCGTCCCGACCTCCGTCGGCTCGGCGCCGCAAGGCTCGTCGCAGCTGGAGCCGTTCGTCGAGCCGCGGCTGCAGATCGCGTTTCGTGCAACCGATCGGTTGCGCATCTTCGCGGCCGGCGGACTGCACCACCAGGCGGCGGCGCCAGCGGATCTGAGCGCGGCCTTCGGGGCGCCAACGCTCGGGTCGTCGTCAGCCGGGCACTTCACGGCCGGAGGCAGCTATCGCGTGGCGCGGCCGCTCACCGTCGAGGCCACGGGCTTCCTCCGCCTGGAGAGCGACCTCGCCACCCGCAGCGATCTGCCCACGCCGGTGCTGGCGCAGGCCTTCGTCCAGCAGGGCACCGGCAAGTCGTACGGCGTCCAGATCGTCGCGCGCTGGCAGGGCGGCGGGCCCCTGAGCGGCTTCGTCTCGGCGCTGATCTCGCGCAGCGAGCGCCAGGACGCGCCCACGGTCGCGACGCGCCTCTTCGACTTCGATCAGCCGGTCGCGCTCACCGCCGCCGCTTCGTACAAATGGGACCGCAATCTCCTGGGCGCGCGCGTGCGCTACGCCAGCGGCTTTCCGCGCACTCCGGTGATCGACTCGTTCTTCGATTCGCAGCAGGGGCGCGAGGAGCCTATCTTTGGCGCGCAGAACAGCGTGCGGCTGCCGGCGTTCGTCGCGCTCGACCTGACCGCGGCGCGGAGCTTCGAGCTGGGCGACGGCCGCTCCCTGCGCGTCTACCTCGAGGTGGAGAACGCGACCGCCCACGAGAACGCCGAGGACTTCATCTACGACAGCAGCTTCACCACCCGGAACATCATCCAAGGCCTGCCGCCGCTGGCCCTCCTGGGCCTGGAGCTGGTCCTGTGAGGCGCGCGCTCCTGCTGATGCTGGCGGCGGCCTGCGCGCCGGACTTCGGCTCGCCGGAGTTCCTGGTCGATCGGTCGCGCGTGCTGGCCATCCAGAGCGTGCCTCCCGAAGGATTGCCTGGATCGAGCGCGGCCTATCGTGTGCTCCTGGCCGGTCCCACGGGCCCGCTGGATGCGTCGTCCGCGACCTGGGCGCTCTGCACCTCTCCTCTGTCATTGACGGAGACGGGCACCGTCGCGAGCGAATGCCTGGGCGAGCTCGCTCAGGCGGCGCAAGGAGCGGCTCCCGCGCTCTCCACCTCGGCGAACGCCTGCGGAGTCTTCGGACCCGTCCCCTCTTCGATCACGCGGCGTCCGCGCAATCCGGACGCGACCGGCGGGTTCTTCCAACCGGTGCGCGTGCAGGTGGACGGCCTGACCGCGTTCGCCCAAGAGCGATTGCAGTGTCCGCTGACGCTGGCCACGCTGGCGGTGTCGGTGGATTTCCAGCAGCGCTACAAAGCCAACCAAAATCCCGTCATCGAGTCGTTCACTGGTCCTGCATCGGTCGCTCCCGGCGCTCAGGTGCAGCTGACGGTGAGCTGGCCACAGAGCTCGGCGGAGATTTATCCGCTCTTCGATCCCGCGCACCAACAGCTCAACGACACGGCGGAGGTGCTCGACGTCTCTTGGTACGCGACGGGCGGCTCGATGGCCCAGGACCGCACCACCGCGAACGGCCTTTCGAGCAGCAACACCTGGACGGCGCCCAGCGCTTCCGGGACGGTCTTCTTCTGGGCCGTGCTGCACGACAGCCGGGGCGGCATCGATTTCGCGCAGCTGCAAACGGCGGTCGGCGGTCCCTGATAAGCTACGGAAATGGAACTCAGCGCACGCAATCAGCTCAAGGGCAAAGTCGTGAAGGTCACCCTGGGCGCCGTCATGGCAGAGGTGCTCATCGACGTGGCCGGGCAGGAGATGGTCTCGGAGATCAGCAAGGCCTCCGCGGAGCGGCTCAAGCTGGCCGCCGGAGACGCGGTCACGGTCATCATCAAATCGACCGAAGTGATGATCGGGAAGTAAAGCTTCAGGCACGTTCAGGGGGCTCGGCCGCGCGGGTTGACGCGGCACGGCAGGCATTTGGCGTTTGACGCCGTTTTCGTAGTTTGTTAGTTTGTTCGGCGAACAAACAAAGCCTCGCCGAGGTTTCCTGATGCGGAAGTTCAGTGCGGTCCTAGCGTCGTCGGTCCTCTTCTTCGCCTGCGGCCGTTCGGGAGACGGCGGCACCCCCGCCGGCAAGACCGTCACCTCCATCTCGCTCAGCCCGGCCACGGTGACGCTGGCCATCGGCGGCACGCAGGGCCTCCAGGTCTCGGCCGTCTTCTCCGACAACTCGACGGCCATCATCACCACCTCCACCTTTGCCTCCTCGGCGCCGGCCGTGGCCACCGTCAGCGACTCGGGCCTGGTCACCGCCGTGGCCGCGGGCAGCGCCACCATCACCGCCACCCAGGGCACGCTCACGGCCACCTCCAAGCTCACCGTCAACGCGGCGGGCCCCGCCACCAGCATCGTCGCCTTCGCCGACGACTACGGCCCCGGCATCACCTTCGCGCCCTTTGGCGGCGCGGTGGGCACGCCCGCCGTCGACACCACGCAGCACGAGGTGGGCACGGCGTCGCTCAAGGTCACCGACCCGGCCACCGGCTTCGCCGGCGGCGCCTTCAAGCTCACGCCCGCGGTCGACGCCTCGAGCTTCAACGCCATCACCTTCTGGGCCATGGCCAGCGTCAACCACAACATCGACAAGTTCGGCTTCGGCAATGACACCAGCGACTCCACCTTCGAGGTGGACTGGCCGGCGGTGCCGCTCACCACCACCTGGACGAAGTTCACGCTGCCGCTGGTGGCCGGCACCAAGCTCACCGCGCTGAGCGGCGCGTTCTTCTTCGCGACGGCCGGCGGGGCCAGCTACAACTTCTGGCTCGACCAGATCCAGTACGAGACCATCACGCTGCCCACGCCCACCGCGGCCATGACCTCGTCGACGCTGAGCAAGGGCGTGGGCGACAAGGTCACCATCTCTACGCCCGGCTCGCCCGGAGCGCTCACCGTCACCTACGGCTCCGGCACTTCGGCCATCGCGCTGGCCGTCTCCGCTCCTTATTTCACCTTCACCTCCTCCAACACCGCGGTGGCCACCGTCGACCAGAGCGGCGTCATCACCTGCGTCGGCAACGGCACCGCCACCATCACCGGCGCGGTCGGCGCGGTGGCCGCGACGGGCTCCATCACCGTCAACGTCGCCGCCGGCAACGCGCCCACCACGGCGGCGCCGACGCCACCTACGCATGCCACGGCCGACGTCATCTCGCTGGTCAGCGACGTCTATACGAACCACGCGGTGAACACCTTTGCCGCGTTCAGCGCGAACAACAACGAGACGGTCGTGACGGACATCCAGATCGCCGGCACGCACGTAAAGGAGTACGCCCCGCTCACCTTCGTGGGCATCGACTTCGCCGGAGCCAACCTCATCGACGCGACGAACATGACCTTCGTTCACGTCGACTACTGGACCCCCGACGCCACCACCTTCGGCATCAAGCTGGTGGATTTCGGCGCCAACGGCACCTTCGACGGACCGCCCACCGACCCCGCCGCGGAGCTCGACTTCACGCCCGTGAAGGGTCAGTGGAGCTCGCTGGAGCTGCCGCTCAGCCAGTTCGTCGCCGGAGGCCTCACTACGCGGGCGCACCTCGCGCAGATCATCTTCATCGGCAGCAACAGCACGCTCTACATCGACAACCTCTACTTCCACACCGGCACCGCGGACGCCGGCGGCACCGGGTCGACTCCGCCGGCCACCAGCTTCACGGTCTTCGGCGACAGCTTTCCCACCGGCGTCACGGCGTTCACGCCCTTCCAGGGCAACGTCCACAACGACATCAACGTCGACACCGTCGCGGCCGACGTGCACTCGGGCACCTCGGCGTTGAAGGTCATCATCCCCACGCCCGCGCAGGGCGACTTCACCGGCGGCGCCATCGTGCTGCCCTCCGCGGTGAACCTGAGCGGCACCAACGCGCTCACTTTCTGGGCCAAGGCGACCAGCCCCAAGGTCATCGACAAGTTCGGCCTCGCCAACGACGCCAACGGCCACCAGACCTTCCAGGTCGAGCTGGCGGGCGCCGCGCTCACGACCACCTATCAGCAGTTCGTCATTCCACTGCCCGACGCCTCGCAGCTCACCGCCACGACCGGCGTCTTCCACTTCGCCACCGGCAGCGACGCGAACGGCGTCATCTTCTTCGTCGACGACATCCAGTACGGCGTGCTCCCCAGCAACCAGCTCGGGCAGGGCCAGCCGGCCATCGCCACCGAGACGTTGAGCAAGAACGCCGGAGACACCTTCACCGTCGATGGCACGTCAGAGAGCTGGTTCTTGAACGGCAGCGGCACCGCCACGAGCTTCAGCATCTCGCCCAGCTACTTCGCCTTCACCTCCAGCGACCCGACGGTCGCCTCGGTCGACGCCACGGGCACGGTGACGGCGCTCAAGGCCGGCAGCACCAACATCACCGCCACCTTCAAGGGCGCCCCGGCGGCCGGCGAGATCACGCTCAACATCGGCGCGCAGGCGGTGCCCACCGTCGCTCCGCCCCGGCCGACCGCCGCGCAGAGCACCGTCATCTCGCTGCTCAGCGACGCCTACCAGAACGTCCCGGTCGATCACTTCAAGGCCAGCTTCGACTCCTCGACCGAGGCGGCCGTGACCGTGGGCGCGGACCACGTCATCAAGTACTCGACGCTCGGGTTCGCTGCCATCGAGACCGCCAGCCCGGGGCCGGAGATCGACGCCACCAACATGAGCTTCATCCACGTCGACGTCTGGACGCCGAACGTCGCTACCTTCAAGCTCAAGCTGGTCGACTTTGGCGCCAACGGCATCTTCCAGGGCGCTCCCAACGACGACACCGAAGCCGAGCTCTCCTTCAACCTGACGGCCGGGCAGTGGAACAGCCTCGACATTCCCCTGACGAGCTTCCTCTCGAACGGCCTGGCCGCGAAGCAGCACCTGGCGCAGTACATCCTCTCGACCACCAACGCGGCGAACGACGGCGTGGTCTATATCGACAATCTGTACTTCCATCAGTGACGCAGCGAGGGACCCGATGAAGAAACTCCTATTGCCGATGCTGTGTCTCGCGGTGAGCTGCGGAAGCGGCGGAATCGCCGGCACGTCCGACGCGAAGCTCCCCATCGCGGTGGACGATCTCTTCGCCGCCAGCGGCTACGAGGGCGAAGGCGCCACGCCCAACGCCATCACCGACGCGAACGCCTGTCCGCAGCGGGCCGGCGACAAGAAGGGCAAGTGCCACAAGTTCACCTGGCAGCCGCTCAACGTCGCGGGCGAGCTGGGCTGGGCGGGCGTCATCTGGCAGTTCCCGGCCAACAACTGGGGAGACACCGGGCAGCTGGGACAGACCGCCATTCCCAAGGGCGCGCAGAGCATCTCGTTCTGGGCCTGGGGCGCGCAGGGCGGCGAGACGGTGCAGTTCCTGGGCGGCGGCCTGCCCGGCGACGGCTTCAGCGTCTCGACCGTGCCCCTCGCGCTCACCACCGTGCCCACGCAGTACAGCATCAGCTTGAGCAAGATCACCTACGGCACCGTCATCGGCGGGTTCGGCTGGGTGAACAACGTTCACGGGTCGGGGCCGGTCGTCATCTACGTCGACGACATCGAGTGGAAGGCCGACGCGGCCACCACCGCCACGCCGGGCTGCACCGACGCGGGCGCCAGCAACTACAACGCCGCCGCCACCGCCGACGACGGCACCTGCCTCTACCTCGTCACCTTCCAGGTGGACATGACCGGCACCAACACGCCGCCCACCGCCAAGGTGCAGGTCCGCTCGACGTTCAACGGCTTCTGCGCCGACTGCAACCTGCTCTCGCTCAGCACCGGCCAGACCTGGACCAGCGCGCTGCCGCTCAAGCCCGGCACCTACGGCTTCAAGTACGCCACCGACGCGACGCAGGCCGGCTTCGAGGTGGTGCCGACCGCCTGCTCGTCCGACGCGTCGCTGACCGACAACGACCGCACGCGCAAGCTGGTGGTGACCGCTGCGTCACAGACGTTGCCGCTGGTGAAGTTCGGCGCTTGCCCCTGAGACCCGGCCGTGATTGGTTCAGCCCAGATCGTAATGGACAGCGTCCGAACGCCAGCGCGGCCGGCAGATCGCGAAGCCGCGCCGGGCCACAGCCCGAATTTGGCCGAAGCGCTGCAGATGATCTGGCGTGAGCGGAGGATCTCGCGCGCCGAGATCGCCCGGCGCACGGGGCTCTCGCGGTCGACCGTCTCGTCCATCGTCAGCGATCTGCTGCAGACGTCGCTGGTGGCAGAGGTGGGCGCGGGAGAATCGCACGGCGGGCGCAGGCCCATCGTGCTCGAGTTCCAGGACGACACCTTCCGCATCTTGGGCATCGACCTGGGCGCCTCGCACATCTCGGTGGCGCTGACCGACCTGCGCGGCCGCGTGCTGCACTGGGCAGACCGCGCGCATCCGGTCCGCACCGACCCGCGCGGCGCGCAGGCCATGGTGCTGCAGCTGGCCGACCGCTGCCTGGAGCGCGCCCGCTGCCCGCGCGACCGGCTCATCGGCGTCGGCCTCGCGGTGCCCAGCCCCATCGATCCGTTGAACCCCGATCAGCTCTCCGCGCTGGTGCTGCCGGCGTGGCGTGGCCACTCGGTGACGGGCCCGCTGGTGGAGCGCTACGGCGTGCCGGTGCTGGTGGACAACGACGCCAACCTGGGCGCGCTGGCCGAGCAGTGGTGGGGCGCGGCGCGCGACGTCTCCGACTCGGCGTACATCAAGGTCGCGACGGGCGTCGGCTCGGGGCACATCATCGGCGGCCGCATCTATCGCGGCGCGACGGGCACGGCCGGAGAGATCGGCCACATCGCCATCGACCCCTTGGGGCCGCCTTGCCTGTGCGGGCTGCGCGGCTGCCTGGTCACGCTGGTGGGCACGCAGGCGCTGGTGGCGCGGGCCACCGAGCTGACTTCGCTGCGGCGCACCAAGAGCATGCTCTCGCAGACCAAGACCTTGACCATCACCGCCATCGAGGACGCCGCGCTGGCGGGCGACGCGTTGGCGCTCGAGGTCGTCCGCGACGCGGCCCACCATCTGGGCATCGCGGTGGCGGGCATGCTCAACCTCATGAACCCGGCGCTGGTGAGCATCGGCGGCAGCCTGGCACGGCTGGGCGCGCTGCTCATCGACCCATTGCGCGATTCGGTGCGCAGCCGGACGCTGGTCAGCTCGGTGGCTGCCTCGCGCATCGTCGCCAGCGAGCTGGGCGAGCGAGACGTGGCCATGGGCGCCGCGACCTTGGTGCTGCAGTCCGCCCTGGCGGATCTGCGCTTCTTTCCCACTTCAGCGGGGCGCGCATGAAACGGCAGGGGTTTGGACTTCTTCTCGCGGGCCTGGCCTGCGCGGGATGGGCTCGTTGTGGCGACACGCAGTCGGCGGCGGCCATCACCGCCACACCGCCCGCGCCCGACGCGGGCTGGACGCTGGTCTGGTCGGACGAGTTCGAGGGCGACGCCGGCACCCCGCCCAGCGCGGCGCAGTGGAAGCACGACGTGGGCGGCAACGGCTGGGGCAACCAGCAGCTCGAATACGACACCGACCTTCCGCAGAATGCCTCGCTGGACGGCCACGGCCACCTCGCCATCACCGCGCTGAAGCAAAACTTCGGCGGCAACGCCTACAGCTCGGCGCGCATCAACACCGCCGGCCTCTTCGACCAGGCGTACGGCAGGTTCGAGGCGAGCATCCAGCTGCCTCCCGGCGCCGGTCTCTGGCCGGCGTTCTGGCTCTTGGGCGCCAACGTCAACTCGGTTCCCTGGCCGGGCTGCGGCGAGATCGACATCATGGAGTATCGCGGCCAGCAGCCCACGCTCATCCACGGCAGCGCTCACGGCCCCAACTATTCGGGCGGCCGCGCCATCACCGCCAGCCACGGCCTGCCCGGCAACGAGGGGGACTTCTCCAGCGGCTTCCACGTCTTCGCGGTGGAATGGACGCCCAACCGCATCGACTACCGCGTCGACGACACCGTCTACGAGACCATCACTCCCTCGAACCTGCCCGCCGGCTCCACCTGGGTGTTCGACCATCCGTTCTTCGTGCTCTTGAACCTGGCGGTGGGCGGCAACTACGTGGGCAACCCCGACGCGACCACGCCCTTTCCGGCGGTGATGCTCGTCGACTACGTGCGGGTCTACGAGCAGGCGAAGTGAAGGCAGTCGCACTCGCCAAAGGCGAGATTGCGGCCGCGCTCTTAGTGATGTCCTTCGCCTGCGTCCGGCAAGCGCCGCCGCCGCCGCACGGGGTGATGACCGTTTCCGTCGAGCAGCTGTCGTCGTTCGTCCGCAACTTCAACCCCATCACGCCGGCGGTGGCGCCGCGCTGGCCCACGCTCTGCGGCGTCTACGAGCCCTTGATCGTCTTCAACAGCGTCAAAGGCGAGTACGTGCCCTGGCTGGCCGAATCGTACGAGTGGCTGGAGAGCGGCAAGGTGCTGCGCTTCCACATCCGCCACGGCGTGCGCTGGTCCGACGGGCAGCCGTTCTCCGCGCGCGACGTGGCCTTTACGTTTGGCTTGTTGAAGAAGTTCTCCGCGCTCGACCGCAGCGGCGTCTGGGGCTTCGTCTCGCGCATCGAAGCTCTGGACGACTTCACGGTGGACTTCGAGTTTCCGCGCATCTTCCTGCCGGGTCTCTACGAGATCGCGCCGCAGCCGATCGTGCCCGAGCACATCTGGAAGGACGTCGCCGATCCGGTGACGTTCGCGAATGAGAATCCGATCGCGACCGGGCCGTTCACCGAGGTGCGCGTCTTTCAAAACCAGGTCTATGAGCTGGGAAAGAATCCCTACTATTGGCAACCCGGGAAACCAAAGGTCGAAGCTTTGCGCTTTCCGGCTTATCCGAGCAACGAGCGCGCGAACCTGGCTTTGATCTTCGACGAGGCCGACTGGGCCGCCAACTTCGTCCCCGCGGTCGATCGCGTCTATGCGAAGCGCAATCCCGAGCACCACAAGTATTGGTTTCCGCTCACCGGCAGCACCGTCTTTCTCTACGCCAACACCGCGCGGCCGCCGTTCGACGACATTCGCGTGCGCAAGGCGCTGAGCCTGGCCATCGATCGCGAGCTTCTGGTGCAGGTGGCCGACTATGGATACACGCGGCCCGCCGACGCCACCGGCCTCTCCGACGCCTATACGAAGTGGCGCAACCCTGCCATCGCCGCCACCGGAGATTGGGTGGCGCACGACGTGAAGCGCGCCGCGGCGCTGCTCGATCAAGCGGGCTTCGCGCTGGGCGCCGACGGAGTTCGCAGAGACGCCAAAGGCCGCGAGCTTCGCTACGAGGTGCTCTCCGTCTCGGGCTGGAGCGACTGGGTGCGGGCCGCGCAGGTGATCGCCCGCGGACTGCGGGAGGTGGGCGTCGTCGCCACCGTCCGCACCTACGACTTCGCGGCCTGGTTCCAGCGCGTGCAGGAGGGCGACTTCAACCTGAGCATCGGCTGGTCCATGGAGGGCCCGACGCCGTACACCTTCTATCGCTGGCAGATGTCCAACGCGACCAAGAAGCCGTTGGGCACGCCCACCACCGC
>DATBAA010000337.1:0-1666 GCA_036271755.1 Myxococcales bacterium
GAGCTGATGAGCGCGTCGGCCCCTTCGGCTTGCTGCCCGGTTGCAGGCAGCAGCTCGCGCAGATCTTGATCAACGACGCGGTCGCCGTGGACCTGGTTGACGGTGGCGATCTCGCCTTGAAGCTTCGCGGCCTCGCGCAGCCGGCGCAGGTTCTCTTCCACGGCCTTCGGCTCGTCGCCCGTCGAGGTTCCCAAATTGAGCGAGTCGTAGGGAAACAAGGAGACGCCGCCGGTGCGCAGGGAGAACCCGTGCGGCACGCCGGCGGCGGCCAAGAGCTTGGACGTCAGGAACAGCACTCCCGGAGCTTAACTCACAGGTCGTGCAGCGACTCCTGGATCTCGCGGGCGGCCTGCTCCTCGGAGGTGCGGTCGATGGAGCGTCCGGCGTATTCGCCCTGGAGCCGCTCGACCAGCACGATGCGCTCGCCGTGGGCGTCGCCCAGGACCTTGCCGTTGGCGTCCACGTCCGCCGAGCCTTCCAGGAGCACGCGGCCGCCGGAGCGGCGCACTTGATAGACCGTCTTGGTGCCGTTGCCGCTGGCGTCGCCCAAGAAGAATTGATCGCCCGAGACCTGCCAGGTGCAAGCGCGGTCGGACACGCCGGGCTCTTCACCGTCGACCGAGACGGCCAACGCCAGCCGGCAAGCGCCGTTCTCCGCCAGCATCAGCGCGCCGCGCTCGGTGAGCAGGTGCTCGTTGCCGCCGCCGTCGGTGAGCTTGGTGCCGCTCTCGCTGATCTCGACCACCTGGTCGACGCCGTCCAACTGGGCGCGCGACCGGATGGATTCCACTGCGTACTTGCCCGCCACGATGGACGGCGCTTTCGCAGCCGCCGTCCCCTTCGCGCCGGTGTGCGCGCAAGCCGAACCGAGCACCGCCACCAACAACCCCGCCCCCACCCGTCCTGCCGCCATGTGCTGCCTCCCGGTTCTGCCTGCGGGAGGTCATTGCAAGGCTGCTGCCAGCTTTCTCAGGGCGAGCAGACCAAGGAGTGAGAAAAGATTTTCTCTAGCGGAGTAGCGGCCGGGGTCAGGAGAGCGCGCGGCGCGCTTTCAGCTGTTTGCGAACGAACCAGACCACCGCCACGAGCCCGACCGCCACCAGCACGGCGTCGAAGCGGTGGAACCACGGCTTGAGCTCGTCGATGTGCTCGCCCAGCTTCATGCCCACCCAGGCGAGCCCGAAGCACCAGGGAAACGAGCCGGCGAACGTGTAGACGATGAACTTGCCCATGGGCATGCGCGCGACGCCGGCCGGGAAGGCGATGAAGGTGCGGACGACCGGCAGGAGGCGCGCGATGAAGACCGTGACGTCTCCGCGCTCGGCGAAGAACTTGTCGGCCCAGTCGAGGTGCTCCTTCGAGAGCAAGATGTACTTGCCGTACTTCAAGATGAGCGCGCGGCCGCCGTAGGCGCCCAGATAGTAGGCGGGGATGCTGCCGACAACACAGCCGACCGCGCCCGCCAGCGCGCAGCCGATGAGCGTGAAGCGCGCCGGCACGAGGCTGCCGGCGAAGGGCATGATCACTTCCGAGGGGAGCGGAATGCAGGCGCTCTCGATGCCCATCAGGCCGGCGACGCCGGCGTAGCCCATGGCGGAGATGACGCCCTGAATCCAGGCGGCGAGCTGCTCTAGGAGGTTCGCGATCAAGGCAGGATCCGGAGCTT